>DATFZR010000033.1:0-10160 GCA_035314265.1 Candidatus Acidiferrales bacterium | reverse complement strand
GCGGGGAGCCGGCCGCCACCTATTACAGCCGCAATTGCGCGGGCACCACGGAGGAGGGAGAGCGCGTCTGGCCGGGGATCGCAGCTCCCTACCTGCGTTCGCATCCTGATCCCTACTGCGTGGTCCATGGCCGCAGCGAATGGAGCGCGGAAATTGGCAAGCACGATCTGGCTGCAGCGTTGCGCGAAGCCGGCGACGCTCCCGCAGCCGCAAGCATCGTGTCTCTGCGAATTGTCGAACGCACGCCCTCCGGCCGCGTGGCGCGGATCGAAATCCGCGGCGCAACAACGCAGGTGATCACCGGCGAGCGCTTCCGCACGGCGCTCGCGCGCGTGCTGGGCGCCGCCGGGCTGCGCAGCAATGCCTTCGACGTGAGCGATGCGGGAGACCGCTTCATCTTTCACGGCTACGGCGCGGGCCACGGCGCCGGACTGTGCCAGGCGGGTGCGGAAGAAATGGGCGCGGAAGGAAAAACGTACCGCGAAATCCTCGCCTTCTATTATCCCGGAACCGTGCCGGGACTCACCGCGCAGGGACTCGAATGGGTGCGCCTGGGCGGCGAAGGCTTCGACATGCTCACCACGCGGCCCGATGCGGACCGCGCCCTCGTGGCGCGCGCCGAACGAGCGCTGCGCGATGCGGAATCGCGCACAGGCTGGCAACCGGCCGTGCGGCCCGAGCTGCGCGTGTATCCCACAGTGAGCGTCTACCGCAACGCCACGGGCCAGCCCGGCTCGGTGGCCGCGAGCACGCGCGGGCACACGATTCGGCTCGAGCCAGCAGAGGTGTTAAATGCAGCGGGAGTACTCGATTCCACTCTGCGGCACGAGTTTCTGCATTTGTTGATCGAGGGCCGCGCGCGCCCTGGCTTGCCGCTGTGGTTTCGCGAGGGGCTCGCGCTTTACCTGAACGGAGAAGCGGCAGCTTCGCCGGACGCCGGCCCGGCGGCCGGGCCCGTGGATCTAGCCGCACTCGATCGCACGCTTGCCAATCCGGCCCTCTCTGCTGCAGAGCAACGCGCCGCCTACCGGCGTGCCAGTGCGGCGGTGGCGCGGCTCGTGAAGGAACGCGGGCGGGCGGAGGTGCTTTCGTGGGTCGAGCGCGGCTTGCCGCCGGAAGTGGTGCCACCCGGGCAGCCTCGATAGCCTACAGCACGTCCCAGGTGTCATCCGGCGAACGCGCCGGAGGGCCGGCGATGGCCTCTTCCACCAGCGCCAGAATCACCAGCCACGCGCCCAGGGCGATCACGTATCCCGCAGCCAGCCGCGCCGTCATGCTGGCCGTTTGTCCGGCGATGCTCGTTGCTTTGGGCACCCACTCGGCCAGCTTCCAGAATGCAAAATGTCCCACGGCAGTGCACACCAGCGTCGCCAGCCAATAGCGCAGCCGGCGCCAGGCACGCGCCGCCGCCCGGAACATCCCGGATTCACCCAGCAGCGACGCGGCAGCCAGCGGCAGCCACAGCACCACAAACAGGAACCACACGCCCACAAATTTGGCTGATTCCAGGCGTTCCTGCAGCACGTAGGGATTCACGGGACGCCGCAGGTGCAGCGTCAGCCACGAGCCCACAAACTGCGTCGCGTCGGGCAGTGCGTCTTCCAGCGCGCCGCCGGCCCAGGCCAGCGCCACAAAAAGCACGAACACGAAAGCCGCGCCGGGAAACCATTGGAGGAAGGAGCGGCGCGGCGGCTTTGCGGCGGCCTTCCGCCCCTCTGCGTCCAGGCGGTCGCGCCGGTATACGCGCAGCGCGGTCCGCTGCAGAAAAGCCGCCAGATACACGAGAAACATCGCGAGCACCAGCGATCCGGCCAGTTGCCACCAGCGCGCCTCGTGAATCCATAGCCAGACGTACGCGAGCCCGAAGAGCAGCAGCGTCCCAACGCCCTGGATGATCCACACGCGGCCGCTATGCAACACGCGCCGCACCACGGCGGGAACGCCGCGCTGGGAGACGCGGGACGCGCCGGCCGTCTCTTTGCTCGCGATATTGCTCTCGCCTTCGCTCACCGGCTTGCTCTCGGGATCGCTCACGGATTTTCCCCCGCGGGTTTCTCCGCCGCGCGGACTTCCACCGTGCGGCTCTCCGTGGTCGACAGGTATTGCGGTTGGTACATCGGCTGCACCTGCGCCGGGCTCACGTGGAACGTCCCCGGGTTCACCACCTTCAACAGATAGAAAGAGGTGGACTGTCCTTTCCAGAAGTAATTGATGAACAGCGCCACACGATCGTCGTGGAATTCACGCCGCGCCCACAGGAAACTCCACCACGAAGGTTTCTCCTTCAGCTCATACAGGTCGTCGCGCTCCAGCCCTTCCGTGCCCGCGGGGATGGGGTCTTCCACCGCCAGGTAGTTCCATTTGTCGCCGGTAAGCGTCAGGCGCACGGCGATCACGTCGCCGACGTTCACCGGCCCATTCAACGGATCCAGCCGGTAGACGATGCGCTCGCCGTTTTGTCCGGCGACGTGCTCCGGAACCAGCTTGAAGTAGTCGCGCAGCAGGTTCAGCGCCACCGTGCCCGTGCGCTGCAGTTTTTCTTCCGTCGAGAAATACTCCGCGCGCGCCGACCAGTAGAGCCGTCCCGCACCGTTCTTCGTGAACTGCACGCGGTTCATTCCGAGGGCGAGGTCGGCGGCCTTCAGGCGCATCACCGGCGCGGCCGCGCCCACGGCGTCCGCCGCGCCAAAATGCCGCGAGAGAATCTTCTTGTCGTTCACGGTGACGCTCACGTCGTAATCGGGCTTCAATTCGCCGCTGGCCTTCAGGTAGTCGGTCAGGCCGTACACCACCATGGCCGTCTGCTCCGTGGAATACCAATAGAAGCCCTCGCTGCGGTGATTCATCAGCCAGAGCGCGGCCTTTGGCAGCAGGGCACTCTGCGGCCGGTAGTGCACCAGCAGCTTCATCGCGTAGGCCGTGGCCTCTGCCGAGGAATCGCCGGAGAAATCGAGCAGGTAGTTCTTCCCGTCCACCCAGTAGGCTTCCTGCTCGTCGCTCTTCGCGTCGGTTTCGAGCTGCGCGGCGATCTGTCCCGCCCGAGTGTCGTCGTGCAGCGCATCGAGCGCGAGCCCCAGAACGGCCCGGCCGTAGGGCGACATATCCGCGCGCTTCTCCCACAACGGATCGATCACGGCAGCCGCGTCGGCCCCCGCCAGTCCATTGAGCGCCAGCGCGTAGGCCAGATAGGCGCGCAGGTCGGGATACGCCTTCTGCTGCCGGTCGTATTCGCCGCGCAGCCAGGTGACGCCGCGCTTCAGCTTGTCTTGGTCTACGCTCACGCCGGCGGCCTTCGCCTGCGCCAGGCCGGCCGTCACGTAGGCGGTCATGAACGCGTGACTCTCGTCCGTCTTCCACCAGCCCCACCCGCCATCCTCGTGCTGGAAGTCGTACAGGCGGTCGAGCCCGGCGCGAATTTTCTTCTGCAGCTCCGCCTCATTGACGTCGGACTTCACTTTCAAATCGCGCAGCGCCGCGGCCACCACCACGTTGGGCAGGAAGCTGGACATGGTCTGCTCCGTGCACCCGTAGGGATACGCCGTCAGGAAGTCCAGCGCGCCGAACAGCGCGCCGCCCACCGATGGCGACACGCTGATCTCCAGCATCCGCAAATCCGGATCGATGGCCTTCGGGAATTCGAGTTCGGCGCTTGCCGAGCCCTGCGCCGCCGTCACCGAACCGGCATGAGAGAGCGACAGCCGCACGCCGAACGGCCGGATGGGCAGCGTCAGCTCGAGCCCGTCGGACTCTTCATCCGTCAGCGCCTTCGCCGTGAGCACCGCCGTGTCGCCCGGCTTCGGCTTCACGCGCCAGGTGACCGTGGCCTCCCCGCGGCTCGGCACGGGCACCGTGGTTGCGCTCGCGTCCAGGATCTCCAGCCCCTGCGCCGAAAGTGAAACGTGCGCCTGCTTCTCCGTGGCCAGGTAGTTGTGCACGATACCCGTCAGCACAGCCTGGTCGCCGCGCGTAAAAAATCGCGGCGTGGCCAGCCGCAGCATCAGGTTCTTCCTCACGATGGTGCGGATCACGGCGCCGCCCACGCTGGTGTCTGCGGTCACCGCGCGCGCCGTGGTCCGCCACGTGGTGAGCGAGTCGGGGAAATCGAATTTCACCTGGGCGTGGCCCGCCGCGTCCGTCATCACATCCGCGTTCCAATAGGCCGTGTCGGGAAACGCCTTGCGAATCTTCGGCTCGATCAGCCGCTCGGGCTTTACGTCCGCCAGCGCGCGCCGGCCGCGTTCTCCGCCCCCGCCTCCTCCTTCTCCCGCCAGCATCATGGCCTGTTTGACCGAGCGCCCCTCGAAGTAATAGGAGAGGGAACTCTCTGTGAACACGGACCCCTGCCTCCGGCTCCCGTAGAAGAAATGGAAGATGTCCGGCACGTTCTCCGGCTGCACGGCGTAGATGGCTTCATCCACCACGCCGATACTCACTTCCGCGTTGCGCACCGGCTTTCCGGCGGAGTCGCGCGCAGTCACGCTGATGGTCGCGGCCTCTCCCGGTGTGTACTGCGGCTTTGACGTGGTGATTTCCAACGCCAGCGCATGCTGCGTCTCGGGAATCTTGACGCGTTTCGAGCCCTGCAACAGGCGATTGTCGGTCAGGAAGGCGACATTGATGTTGATGTTGGGCGCGAACTCGGCCTGAATCGGCACGTCCACGATCACGTCGGAACCCGCCGCGGCCACCACCTGCTGCGTGTAGACTTTCGGCCCCTCCGTGGTCACCAGCAAATGTGCGCCGGGCTTCCCGCTCAGGATCAGCACGTGCGCCGTCTCGCCGGGAGCGTAGGACTTCTTGTCCGGCACAATCTGCACCTGCTCGCGCGATTCCCCGTACCAATTGCCGCCGCCGGTGATCCACAGCCACGTCCTGCCCTCCACCTGGCGCCCCTCCGGCGTGCGCGCGCTCGCACGGACGGTGAACGATCCCGCCTGCTTCACCGGCAAATCCACCTTCGCGAATCCGTCCGCGCTCGTCTGCGCGCTCAGGGTCGTCACCGGAGCGGGCTCTTCGTTTCCCCTGTCCACATAAATGCTCCGGCGAAGCTCGATCTGCACCGCCGTGGCCACGGGTTTCCCGTCGTAGTCCTTCGCTTCCACCGTCAGGTGCGCCGTCTCGCCCGTGTTGAACAGGTACTTATCCGTCGTAACGTTCACCAGAAAGCTGCCGTAGGTGGCCACCACCGCCGTATGGCCGGAGATTTCCCGGTTGGCAGCATCGGTCACCCGCGCTTCAATGCGGTACAGCATGTCGTAGCGCTGCTTTTCCGAATAGCTGGTGGGAATCTTGACCGTCAACCGGCCATTGGCATCCAGCTTGCCCGTCTGCTCGGAGAGTTGCTCGCTGTCGTACATGGAATCGCCCTGGCCGGAATCATCGCTATCATTGCCTTCGCCGCCCGCCTCTTCGTCTTCGGAATCTTCGTCGTGGTAGAACAGCGGCGACCAGTAACGCCCGCGATGCACCACCCAGGCGACGGTGGCCCCGGCCACCGGCTCGCCGAAGTAGTAGCGCGCGTCAAACGTGACGCTCACGGGGTTGCCCTGCAGCACCCGGGGAACTTCCGTGGTCACCTTCACCGAGTATTCCGGCTTCTTGTACTCCTCCACGTTGAAGCCGCCGGAATCCCCGCCGCGTCTCCCCAGCATGCGAATCGAGTAGTAGCCCAGCGCCGCCGAGTCCGGCAAAACGAGTTTCCCTTGCAGCGTTCCCGCCGCCGAGAGGCTCAACGTTTGCGTCGAGACGGTTTTGTTCTCCGGATCGGCAATTTCGATCTTCACCGGCGCGCCCTGCGACGTCACATACCGCCCCTCTTCAATCCCTCGCAGGATGGCTTTGAAATAAACGGTGTGGCCAGGACGGTAAACCGGCCTGTCCGTATAGATGTAAACGGACTTGCGGCTTTCCGGATCGTTGTTGAGCTGCCAGGAATCCACAGCCGACGGCGCGAAATCGTCGCCCGCGCGCGCCAACACCACAACGTCTTCCGGATCCTTTCCCTCCACCGGCGTCTCCGCCAGGCCATCCGCGCCCGCGGAAAGCGACGCCAGGCGTTTGCCGTTCGCCAGAAACACCAGCGACGCGCCCGGAACCGGTTCGCCCGTCGTGCGCTTCTGCGCAAACGCCAGCATGTGGCCGGGCCACGTCTTCACGATCAGGCCCAGCTCCGACACGCTCAGGATCGTATACGCGCGCAGGCCCTTGCCCGCCGCCTCCACCAGGTACAGCCCCTTCCCCGGCACGTCCACGGGCACCGTGGCGGATTCCCACCAGTAGCCCGCATGCGGCGGCGCGCCCACGGGCTGCCGCCAGCGAGCCACCAACTGGTTGGGATTGAGCACGGGCACGTCCGCGAACTCGGTTGTTGTGGCGCCCTTCGCCACCTCCTCGTGGCCCCGCCGCATCCACCAGTCGCGTATCGTCTCCCGCGACTCCGCCGTGTACTGCCAGCGGAAGCAATCGCGGATCGCCGACCGCCACTCGTGCTTCCAATCGTGGAACCGTTCCACCCACGAGGTTTCCTGGTGCAGCTCCGGCGCCTTGCCGCCGAACTGGTGCGGGTCGCGCAACTGCTCGAAAAACTTCACGGGATCGTTCACGCGATACACGCGGAATTCGAGCGCGCTCACGCCCCGGCCCCACATCTGGATGTGCGGCTTCTCTCCGGGGGCGTACGTGCGGTCGCTGGAGATGGAGAAAAACGCCTGCGGCTCGTCCGCCAGGGCGGGAATGGGCCGCATCAGGATCAGCAGGGCTTCTGCCGCCGGCACGGTGGCGGCAAACACGGCCAGCAGGAGCAGCACGCGCCGCAGGGCCGTCATCTACTGTGCCCCCCTCAGGATGTTCCAGCGGTACACGCCCAGGAAAAACGGATTCGCCTCCACCGGCCGCCAGCGCGGCTCCGGATGCCGCAGCAGGTCCGCCAGTGCGATGCGGCGAATCTCGCCGGGGCCGTTGCGCAGCGGGCCTGTGTGATACACCACCCAGACCTCGCGCGCAGGCTCCATCTGGCTACGCCCCACAAAAATCATCGTGTGGTACGAATCGCTGTCCGTGGTCCCCGCATTTTCCGAAGGCTCGGCCGGTTCTGCATGGCGCCGGTAGAAGAGCAGGTCGCCAGGCTGCGCCCGCGCCACGTTCCGCGTCACGAAATGCGCGTTCAGCCGCGAAAGCGTCTTCGCGTCCGCAAATTCCGCAAACGCCCCGTCCGTCAAATCCGATGCCGCGAAGGCTCCCGGCCGCACGCGGAACAGTCCCGCGCCGAGCGGAGTGAACGGGTACGCGTATTTCTCGATGCCGGGGATGGCCGGAAGCGCGGCGAGGTGCAGCGGTTCGGCCCAGGCCGCGTCGTGCGGCCGCAGCGCCTCGCGGTAGGCAAAGCGCGCGAGCGCCGCGCAGTCCACAATCTCGTGCGGCAGCGCCTGCGGAGCCGCGAACGCCTGCGCCTCCGCCAGAAATGTAAACCACCGCCGGAACGCGTCGCGGTCCGCCGGCGCATCGAGCCGCAGAAAATCCGGCGTGCCGTCGCCCGCGCGGTCCCCCGGATCGAGCCGCGTGGCCAGCAGCGCCCGCGCCGGCGCCATTCCCGCCGCCTGTGCCTCCAATTCAACGGTGCCCGGCACAATGCCTGCCTCAACCTGAGCCGCGATCTCTCCACCCGCTTCACGAATGGACACCACGCGCGCCGAATGGTTTCCGGCGATCACGCGAAGTGAGATGCGCTCCGCGCGCAACCCGTGGCCGGAATCGTCGCGCAGCACAATTTCAGCGCGCGAAAAGCCGTCAGCAGGAAGCGAGGCGGGAGAGAGCGTCATCAGCATGGCAGCGGGGTGGCGCACCGCGTCCGCCGCGGCCATCCACACGAGCCCTACAGCGCCTGCCACGATGCAGGCTCCCCCCGCGCGAATCCATTTCGTTTTGCTCAGCGCCAGCCGCCAGCCAGAATCCACCAGGTGCGGATTCTACACCGGTATCAGATGGAGTGAAGAGCACAATAGGCTTAATGGGACGATGCGAGAATGGTCTGAAGACACCGAGAGACACAAAACGCAGCGGGCTCAGGGCATCCTGCTTTCGATCTGCAGCCCTTCGCTGCCCTCTAGGCTGGCGCGCCCTTGCCGGTAACAAATCTGTCGAACAGCGCCACGTCCTCCGCTCCGCCGATCGCAAACGGGCACCGGTGGTGCACGGCGCTCGGCCGCATCTCCGTCACGCGCGCGCCCAGGCTCGTAGCGGCGCCCCCGGCCTGCTCCGCCACAAACCCCAGCGGCGCGCATTCGTACACCAGGCGCAGCTTGCCCTCCTTGTGCGAGGGATCGGGCGGGTAGAAGTAGATGCCGCCCTCCAGCAAAATGCGGTGCACGTCGCCCACCAGCGCGCCTGAATAGCGCAGCGAATACGGCCGGTTAGACGCCTTGTCCATCTGCGTGACGTGCGTCACGTAGTCCTGCACGCCCTGCGGCCACTCCCGCACGTGCCCGATATTCGCGCTGAACGTTTTCCCCTTCTTCGGGCAGCGCATGTCCTTGTGCGACAGCAGGAATTCGCCGAGGTCCGCATCCAGCGTGAAGCCGTGCACGCCGTTCCCCGCGGTGTAAACGAACATCGTGCTCGTGCTGTACAAAATGTAGCCCGCCAGCGCCAGCTCCGTTCCCGGCCGCAGCACTTCATCGGGGCTCACATTGCCGCCCGACTTCACCCGCCGGTAAAACCCGAAAATCGTGCCCAGCGCGCCGTTGATGTCCGTGTTCGACGAGCCGTCGAGCGGGTCCGTGCACAGGATGTATTTCCCCTGCGCGCCCGTCTGGATGTGCTTGATCTCCTCGAGTTCCTCCGACGCGATGGCCGCCACCAGGCCCGTGGCCTCGAACGCGTCCACCACCACCTCGTTCGAATACACGTCCAGCTTCTTCTGCGCGTCGCCCGTGGCGTTGCGTTCGCCCACCAGGCCCAATTCGCCCACCAGTGCCGCGCGGCGCATTTCCCGTGCCAGCGCTTTGCCCGTAAATCCCAGTTGCGCGATCAGCGTGGAAAGCTCCCCGGCAACGGCCGGATTGCGCGCGCCCTCTTCGAGGATGTGGCGGCTCAACGTCATGGGTACCGGGCTCATTCTTCTCTCCCTCGGGCGCAGCCTTTTCGTGCATCTCGGCCGTGCCGCTCGCCTTGCAATGGAACGTTCCATCGAACCCGCGCCGAAACTAGCGATCGAGCAGCGCGCCCCGCGCGGCTCCGAACAGCGCCGTATCGTCGTTCAGAATCACGCGCACCGGCACCTGTTCGAGCACCTGCCGCAAACGCCCTTTCGCCAGAAACGCTTCCATAAAGCCCGGCTCGCGCAGTTTCGGCAGAATCTTGGGCGCGATGCCTCCGCCGATGAACAATCCGCCCGTGGCCAGGAGCTTCAGCGTCAGGTTCCCCGCTTCCGCCCCGTACATCGAAACGAAGAGGTCCAGCGCCGCCACGCAGAGCTTGCTCTTATTTTCAAGCGCCGCGCGCGAAATCACGGCAGAAGGGTCGTCCTTTTCCATCGCGTCGCGCAGCCAGGGCTCTTCCGCGCCGCGCCCCGTATCGCGCAGAAACTCGTAGACGTTTCGCACGCCGGGACCCGCAAGGATCCTCTCCCAGCTCACGTGCCCGCCGAACCGCTTGCGCAGGTACACCAGCAGCGCGTCTTCGATTTCGTTCCGCGGCGCGAAGTCCGCATGTCCGCCCTCGCTCGATAGCGGGCGATGCTTCGAGCCGTCCCAGTACAGTCCGGCTTCGCCCAGCCCGGTGCCCGCGGCGATTACCGCCTGCACCCCGTGCGCTCCCGGAGCTCCGGCGTTCAAAGTCTCAAAATCCTTCTCACCCAGCGCCGCAATGCCGTGGGCCGTCGCCTCCAGATCGTTCAGCAGCGCGACCCTGGGCAATCCCAGCAGCGCCGCCAGGCTCTTTGAATCCACGCGCCAGGGGAGGTTGGTGGCCACCGCAACACCTTCGTGGACAGGCCCGGCCACGCCAAACCCCGCGGCCGAAACCTTGGCTCCCGAGGGTGCAACAATGGCGCGGGTGAATTCGGAGACGACGTCTTCGAACCGCGGGAAATCCTGGCTGGGGAATCGCCGGCTCTCGCCTTCCACCAAGGCGCCGCAGCGCTCTTCAAAGAGCGCCAGGTTGCA
>DATFZR010000032.1:0-3229 GCA_035314265.1 Candidatus Acidiferrales bacterium | reverse complement strand
GCACCAATTCGGAGCCACGGTGAGTGTGCGCGCGCAATACGTGGGAACGCGCGCGCTCAACCAGCCCTACCTGACGCAGGTGAATGGTTATCAGACGGTCTGCGCGGGCTGTTTTGCGCCATTCCCCTATCTGGAGCCGGCGGACCCGAGGTTTGGCGCGGTGACGCAGCTTTCCACCGGAGCCAGCAGCCTTTACAACGGACTCCAGCTCATTGCAATGAAGCGCCTGGGCCACGGGTTGCAGGGCCAGATGCAGTACACGTTCAGCCGCTGCATGGACGAGGTGTCGAACGGCGGATTCCTGCAGTTCTCGGCAGCGTCGATCCTCTCGCCGCTGCCGGGAGAATTGGCGCGAAACTACGGGCCTTGCGACTACGACGTGCGGCACAACCTGACCGCACAGTACGCCTACCAATTGCCCGTGAACGTGCGCGGCCGCGGCTGGGGCTATGCCTTGAACGGGTGGCAGGTGTCCGGCACTTTTGTGTGGCACAGTGGGCTGCCGTTCTCCGTGCTGAGCACGCCGTATTCCGCTAATGGAGACGGGATCGTGCAGGGTAGCGGGCCGCAATTCGCCAGCGTTGTGGCGGGCGTGCCGTTGTACGAACACACTGCGATTCCGGGCGTGACGCAGCCGGGAACGGTGCAGTGGCTCAATCCCAATGCGTTTGTCTCCGCGGTGGATCCGAGCACAGGGGCATGTTCCGGGGGCGACGGCGCGCTGAATTGCCAGTTCGGGAGTCTGGGGCGCAACGCGCTGCGCGGTCCGCGATTCTTCTGGAGCGACTTCTATCTGACGAAATGGTTTACGCTCACCGAAAAGGTGAAGCTGCGCGTGGAAGGGCAGTTTTTTAACGTCTTTAACCACCCGAACTTCGGGTTGCCGAGCAACGTGTATGCCGGAATCCCGGGAAAACCGTCCACGCAAATCGGGTTTGGAGCGCTCACGTACGCCACGTCGCCTCCCACGGGCCTGCTGGGCGTGGGGCTGGGCGGCGACAGCTCACCGCGGATGATCGCGTTCCAGGCGCGTCTGGAGTTTTAGGCCGAGGCTTTCCGAGCCACAAGTCGTTCAGGTGTGGAACTGCTCTTTCCCCGTCGCGCCTCGCCGCGCCTTAGAATAAGGCTCACCCATGGTGGGAGGAACCGGTTACGAACAGTTGAAGGAAGCGGCGCGCACTGCGGCGTTGCATATCTACGTGGCGCTGGGAGGCGGCGGGCTGGCCGCACGGTTCATCCTGGAATACGCGGAGCGCAACCGGCGCACGGCGCTCACCACGCACCTGCCGCGCTACCGCGAGCTCGTGGCCATGATCCATCGCGAATGCCTGCTGGCCATGGTGGCGCGGGTGGAAGCGGAACTGCCGCGGCTGCTGCACAAGGGCGGAAGCCCGGCGCGCGCTCTCGAATCGGGAGAAGACCCGCTGCTGCGGCGCTTCCGCGTGGAGTTCTACGAAAACCTGGCGGAAATGATGGAATGGCCGCGCGAGGAACTGGACCGCTTCTGGCGCGACCTGGATTTGTACATGCAATGCCAGCGCGCAAAGAGGGCGCGGCCGGGCCGGAAGAATAAGAATGCGGACCTCGGCCCGTTTGCCGACCGCTGCGGGTTCATGGTGGACCCGGCAATGCTCGAACGCGCGCGGCGCGCGGCGGCGCGGCTCCATCAAGAACTCGAGGCCCAGGCGGGAAGGATATTGAGAGCGGCGTTCCGCAAGGGGCGCTAGTTGGAAGTTGCCCCGCAAAGTTGCCAGAGGCTATAGTCCCTTCCACGCGGCCGAGGTTTGTCGAAGACGTTCAGCGGGGGAATCCCGCGCAGGTCCGCCAACAGGGAGGCAACATGACGGCTTTCACGGAAGCCATCGTTTTCTTCGCGGTCTTATCTCTTCTCACGGGACAGGGGAAACTTCCCGAGGACGTTCCGGAGAATCTGAAAGCTCCCGCGGGAGAGGAATTGGTGTTGGTGGCGCATGCCACAGGTTCTCAGATTTACGTCTGCCAGGCGGGCACGGATCAGAAGTTTTCCTTCGTGTTGAAGGCGCCGGAGGCAAAACTCCTCGACGCTCACGGCGACACCATTGGATCACATTATGGCGGGCCGGCCTGGAAGCTCAACGATGGGAGCGAGGTAACCGGGAAGATGCTGGCGCGGCACGATGCGCCCGACGCCGGCTCGATTCCCTGGCTGCTCGTCACCGTGGCCGGACATTCCGGCAGCGGCCTGCTGAGCCGCGTAACCACAATTCAGCGCCTGCACACCAAGGGAGGACAGGCTCCGTCAAGCGGCTGTGAAGAATCCAAAAAGGGAGCCGAGATCAAGGTGCCCTATACGGCGGACTACTACTTCTACGCTCCAGCGCGGGGGGAGAAATGAAAGCGCACGCAGCCGTGATCTGGAGAACGATTCCGCTGGTGCTGTCGCTGCTTCTGGCGGCACTGGTGGTTGCCGGCGGGCTTCCAGCGGCACGGGCGCAAGCGCCGTCCGCGCACGACGCGGTTAAAGACCAGAAGTACACCGTCGAGTACTACTACAAGGCGAGCTGGGGTCACGCCGACGAGTGGCTGCGCCTTTTCAAGAAAAACCACCTACCGTTGCTCAAGGCGCTGCAGTCTCAGGGACGCATCGTCGAACTGGAGATGGAGAAGCCGCGCTACCACACCACCGAAGATGGGCGCTGGGACTACCGCGTAACCATCACCTGGAAGAACTTCGGCGCCTCGCAGGATCCCGGCACCGAGCAGGCCACGATTCGCAAACTCTATCCCGATCAAGAGACCTACCAGCGCGAAGAGCAGCGCCGCTTCGAAATCCTGATCGCGCACTGGGACCTGCCCATCATGGACGTGGCCACAGAACCGTAATCGCGGCTCGGGCGCTGACTGGGGTGTCCGCTACCCGGCGGCGGGACCGGCCACTCCGAACATGGGTTTGGGCAGACCGTTGGTGCGAAGCCGCGAATCTATCATTGGGCGGTATCGGGCTTGAAACTGCCGGGTTCCAGCGCTGCGGCCTGCTATAATTCCCCTATGTTCAAGGTGGAACTTGAGCGCGAAACCGACGGCCGGTGGATTGCCGAAGTGCCGGAATTGCCGGGCGTGCTCGCTTATGGAACCTCGCGGGAAGAAGCCATAATTCGCGCGCAGGCTTTGTCCCTGCGCGTGCTGGCTGAACGCCTCGAGCATGGCGAGGAAATACCGCAGGTCGAGGCTGTTTTCTCCATCGTTGCCT
>DATFZR010000031.1:0-4125 GCA_035314265.1 Candidatus Acidiferrales bacterium | reverse complement strand
CTGCCCTGATGCTGGAAATGGCGCGGCTGTACTGCGGCGCGAACCCGGCCAAAAAGCTCGCGGCCGCGAGCCTGTGGATCGCTTTTCTCGATGGGGAAGAGGCCCAGAAAGTGGTGAACGGCGTGGCGCAATGGTCGGACGACGACAGCGTCTACGGCAGCCGCGAACTGGCCGCACGCATGGCCGTTTCCGGCGACCTGAAGCGCGTAAAGGCCGTCGTGCTGGCCGACATGATCGGCGACCGCGACCTGCGCATCCGCCGCGAGGGCGACTCCGCCCCATGGCTCACCGAGATCATCTGGAGCACCGGCAAGCGCCTGGGCTACGGGAACGTCTTCCTCACCGAATCGCAGGGCCCGGTAAGCGACGACCACGGACCGTTCGTCCGCCGCGGCGTTCCCGCGGTGGATATGATCGACTTCGAATCGGTAAACACCTTCTGGCACACCCCGCAGGACACCGTGGACAAGACCGCACCACGCAGCCTGGCCATCGTCGGCCACGTGCTCGTGGAGTCCCTGCCGGCAATCGAGAAGCGGCCGCGGTAGGCATTTAGAGAGAAAAGGCCTGACGCGGAGGCCGCGGGGAAACTCTTCCCTGACCACATCTTGCGAGGGGCAGGTGGCTATGATAGCGTCCCCTGACTATAAACACACCGTGCTGCGTGATTGTGCGGCGCGGTCCGAGAGCGTGTGGGTTGACCGCAGAAATCGTTCGAGTTTCACTGCAAAATCCAGAGCCGGAACCTGTCGCCTACGCGGCCGGGTTTATCCGCAGGGGCCAGGTTGTCGGCATTCCCACCGACACGTTCTACGGCCTGGCCGCGGACCCGTTCAACCTCGCGGCGGTGGAACAGATCTACCGCGTCAAGGGCCGCCCGGAGAACCGCGCGCTGCCGATCCTGGTGCGTTCGATCGAACAATCCGTGGAAATGGTGCGCAGCATTCCCGATGGATTCGTGAAGCTGGCGGAGAAATTCTGGCCCGGCGCGCTGACCATCGTCGTGGAGGCGTCCAACCGGCTGCCGCTGAAGGTGACCGGCAACACAGGCCGCGTGGCGCTGCGCATCCCCAACGCGCCGCTGGTGTGGGCGCTGATTCAGGCCTTCGGCGGGCCGGTGACGGGCACGAGCGCGAACCTCTCGGGACATCCCTCCAGCACGAACGCGGAATTGCTGGCCGTGCAGCTCGGCGGGCGGCTTCCCCTGATTCTAGACGGTGGCGAGACGGGCGCGGTGCTCGCGTCCACGATTCTCGATCTGCGCGACGAAGGCTGGCGCATCATCCGGGAAGGCCGAATCTCCGAAGCCGAAATCCGGGCCACAATCGAAGGCACAGACGTTCCCGGCAAAGCCACAGCCCCGAACTGACACCCAGTGGCGCAGCCATTTCTGGCTGCGCCCAGAATCCGCCGTCAAAGCAAACAAAGTTTCCCGAGCACCACCGAGCGCCGCGCCCCGGTAGCCGCCGGAAGATTTCCCGGCCTCCCGTGGAACGTCTCGTAGGCCAGCACCGCAAACGCAAACGCCTCCTTCGCGTCTTCTGCAACGCCCAGTGCGCCCGAGGGAAGAATGTTGACTCCAGGGATCCCCGCCTGCAGATAGGCCATTATCAGCGGATTGTGCGCTCCACCTCCGGAAACAATCAGGTCGTCAATCCTCATGCGTGGCCGCACCCAGCGGGCGAGCGCCTGAAGAATCGTCAGCGGTGTGAGCATGGTCAGCGTATGGAACACGTCTTCCATGGGCACGCGGTTGCGCTTCGCCCACCCGAGCGCGCGGCCGAGGAATGCCTCGCCGAACTCCTCGCGCCCTGCCGATTTTGGCGGCTTTTTGCGGAAGTGCGCGTCGTCGAGCAGCGCGTCGAGCAGGCCTGCATTCATTTTCCCGCGCCGCGCGAACCGCGCGTCGCGGTCGAATCGCCGGCGCCCGCGCGAAGCGTGCGCGGCCAGCGCGTCGATCAGCATGTTGCCGGGGCCCGTGTCGAAGGCCATCACGTCGTCGGCCGTGGCCGCGGGCGAAATGGCCGTGAGATTGGCGATGCCGCCGATATTCAGCGCCACGCGCCCGCGCCGCGCGTGCCGGTACAACAGGAAATCCACAAACGGAACGAGCGGCGCGCCCTGGCCGCCCGCCGCTACATCGGCGGGACGAAAGTCGCCGACCGTCGGGATGCCTGTGCGCGCGGCAATCACGGCGGGCTCGCCGATTTGCAGTGTGGCCGCCACGCGGCGCGCGCCCAGATACGGCGCGGGCGCCCCCTGATGAAAAATGGTCTGGCCGTGCGATCCGATCAAATCCACCCGTCGTGGCGAAACGCCGAACTTGCGGCAGGCCGCGAGCGCGGCCTGCGCGAAGAGTTCGCCAATCAGCACGTTGAGCCGGGCGATGTCGCCGGAGGTGACCGGCGCGCCGGCAGCGACGCGCAGGATTTCCTGACGAACCCGCGGCGGGTACGGAACGCACGCGAACTTCTCGAAGTGAGCGGCGAGGCGAGGCGGCCGGCCTTCGACGCGCACGAGGGCCACATCGATCCCATCGGCGGAGGTGCCGGAGATCATTCCCAGAACACGCATCCCCACGCCGCGCTTCACTCCGTGACCTGCTGCTTCAGCCGCGCCAGCAGGTTCATGGCATCGAGCGGGCGCATCTGGTCCAGGTCTGCGACGCGCAGGGCTTCGAGCACCTCGCGGTCAATCGCGGTGAACAGCGGCGGCTGCACGGGCAGTGGCGGCGCAGCGGCTCCCGAGCCGTTGGCGCCGTTTGCCGCCCCCCCGCCGGGAGAAAGCTCGGCGGTGAGTTTGTGTTCTTTCTGCTCGTGCTTCGACAGGATTTCGCGCGCGCGCGCGATCACCGCTGGCGGCAGGCCCGCCAGGCGCGCCACCTCAATGCCATAGCTTTTGTCGGCGCTGCCGGGCTCCACGCGGCGGAGAAATACGATGTCCTGACCGGATTCACGCACGGAGACGTGCACGTTTTTCACTCCGGGCAGCAGTCCGCCGAGTTCCGTGAGTTCGTGATAGTGGGTGGCGAAGAGCGTTCTGGCCCGCGTGTGCGCGTGCAGGTGCTCCACCACGGCCCAGGCGAGCGAGAGGCCGTCGAACGTGGCGGTGCCGCGTCCCACTTCATCGAGCAGCACCAGGCTTTGCGGCGTGGCCAGATTCAAAATCGCGGCCACCTCGCTCATTTCCACCAGGAAGGTGGAGCGGCCTCGCGCAAGATTGTCCGAGGCGCCGATGCGCGTGAAGATGCGGTCCACGATAGGCAGCCGCGCCTGCTGCGCGGGAACGAACGAGCCCATCTGCGCCATCACCACCAGCAGCGCGGCCTGCCGCAGATACGTGGACTTTCCGCCCATGTTCGGTCCGGTAATCAGCAGGATCAGGTGAGCCGAGGAGTCGAGATACAGGTCGTTCGGTATGAAGCGTTCGCCGCGCTCCTCGAGGAGCTTTTCGATCACCGGATGGCGCGCCCCGGCCAGGAGCAGCGGGTCGCCGCCCTCGCTC
The DNA here is from genome assembly GCA_035314265.1 of Candidatus Acidiferrales bacterium. Lineage (GTDB taxonomy): Bacteria > Acidobacteriota > Terriglobia > Acidiferrales > UBA7541 > JOPF136. The sequence goes on along the minus strand of DATFZR010000031.1, from coordinate 621 downwards.
TCCGGCAGCCGGAATTCGGGCCGCGTGTAGTTGCGCACGGCGGCGGAATGCGCGAAGGAAGCCAGCACATCGAGCTGCGCCAGCGCGGCGGCCGTCTGCCGCAGGCGCTGCGCCTGCTTCCCAATTTGCGCGCGCGTCTCCTGGAAAAGGCGCTGTTCGATTTCCAGGATGCGCTCGTCGGCCTCCAGCACCTTTACTTCGTACTCTTTCAATTCGGGAGTGGTGAACCGTTCCGCGTTTACCAGCGTTTGTTTGCGCTCGAAGTTGGCGGGCACCAGGTGCTGGTTGGCTCTGGAAATCTCGATGTAGAAGCCGAATACCTGGTTGTAGCGCACCTTGAGCGAGCCGATTCCGGTGCGCTTGCGTTCGCGATCCTCCATGGCCGCGATGGTCTGCCGCCCGCGCGTGCCCAGACCGCGCAACTCGTCGAGCTCCGCGTTGTATCCGGGGCGAATCACGCCGGGGGCCGTGGGACCGTAGCTCTTTATGGCCGGGGGATCGTCTGCAATCGCGCGGGCCACCAGATCGCGCACATCGGCCAGCTCGTCAATCTGACCGTGCAAATCGCGCAGCCGCCGCGCGGAGCATCCGGTAAGAAAACCGCGCAGCAGCGGTGCGTGG
>DATFZR010000030.1:0-3430 GCA_035314265.1 Candidatus Acidiferrales bacterium | reverse complement strand
TGGTGCGGCATGAGCAGGGCGCGACGCACATGGCGGATGGGTACGCGCGCGCGGGCGGCGGCGTGGGCGTGGCCATCGCCACCTCGGGTCCGGGCGCGACGAATATGGTCACCGGGATTGCCACGGCCATGCTCGATTCGTCGCCGATCGTGTGCATCACCGGACAGGTGGGCAGCAAACTGATCGGGTCGGACGCGTTCCAGGAGGTGGACATCACCGGTGTGACGCTGCCGATCACGAAGCACAACTACCTGGTGACGCGTGCGGAAGACGTGGCCCCGAGCCTGCGCGAGGCCTTCCACATCGCCAGCTCGGGACGCCCCGGGCCGGTGCTCGTGGACATCACGAAAGACGCGCAGCAGGCTTCCTGCGAGTTCGACTGGGACGCGGCCGCCCCGCCGGCCGGAGACGGACGAGGCTACCGGCCGCCGCTGCGGTCGTGCGCCGCGGAATACGAACGAGCGCTCGATCTGCTGAACAACGCACAACGCCCGCTGATTCTGGCGGGCCACGGCATCCTGGTGTCGGGCGGGATGCGCCAGGTTAAAGAGCTGGCGGAAAAAGCGTGCATCCCCGTGGCCATGACGCTGCTGGGCATCGGCGCATTCCCGGCGTCGCACCCGCTGAACCTGGGAATGATGGGCATGCACGGCGAGGCCTGGGTGAACAACGCCATCCAGGAGGCCGATCTGCTGATCGCGCTGGGGATGCGCTTTGACGACCGCGTGACCGGGAACCTGAAGACCTACGCGCCGCTGGCGAAGAAAATCCACGTGGAAGTGGACCGCGCCGAGATCAACAAAAACGTGAAAGTAGACGCCGCGCTGGTGGGAGACTTGCGCCAGGTGCTCGATGAGGTGCTTCCCTCCGTGCGGCCGGCGGACCACGCGGAATGGCTGGCGCGGATTGACGAATTGAAGGGCGATTCGGCTGTGCGCGACATCCAGAATCTGCCGGACGACGGCCATCTCTACGCCGCGCACGTGATCAACGACCTGTGGCGCGTGACGGAGGGCAACGCGCTCGTCGTGACCGACGTGGGCCAGCACCAGATGTGGGAAGCGCAGTACTACAAGCACGAACATCCGCGTTCTATGATCACTTCCGGCGGGCTGGGCACCATGGGATTCGCGCTGCCCGCGGCGATGGGCGCAAAGATGGCGCGGCCGGATGCGGAAGTGTGGGCCCTGGTGGGCGATGGCGGCTTCCAGATGACCATGGCGGAGCTGGCCACCGTGGCGCAGGAAAAACTCGACATCAACGTGGCCATCATCAACAACGGTTTTCTGGGCATGGTGCGGCAGTGGCAGCAGTTTTTCTACGGCGGGCGCTACTCGGCCACGCCGCTGCTCAATCCCGATTTCGTGCAGCTCGCTCAGGCGTTCGGCCTGCGCGGAATGCGCGTTTCCACGCGGCAGGAAGTGGTGCCCGCGGTGCGCGAGGCGCGCGCGCATGAGGGCGCGGTGATCCTGGATTTCCGCGTGGAGAAGGAAGATTCCGTATATCCGATGATTCCGGCGGGCGCCGGACTGCACCAGATGATCCGGCGGCCAAGCCCGATCGTCGAGACCCCCCAGGATGCGTGAGGAGCCATGCTGCACACACTGATCGTACACGTGGAAGACCGGCCGGGCGTGCTGAACCGGGTGTCGTCGCTGTTCCGGCGGCGCGCGTTCAACATTTCATCGCTCACCGTGGGGCCGACGGATAAATCCGGCGTGTCGCGCATGACCATCGTGGCAGACACGGATGAGGGCGGGGCGGCCCGCATCGAGGCCAATCTCTACAAACTCGTGAGCGTGCTGCGCGTGGAGAACATCACGACGATTCCCTCCGTGTGCCGCGACCTGGCGCTGATCAAAGTGGCCGCGCCGGCGGACACGCGCACGGAGCTGATTCACCTGGTGCAAGTGTTCCGCGCGCGGATCGTGGACGTGGCCACGGAGTCGCTGACGATTGAGATTACCGGCACCGAAGACAAAATCGAAAGCCTCGTGGACGTGCTGCGGCCTTACGGCGTGCTGGAGATGGCGCGCACGGGGCGCGTGGCGATGTCGCGCGGCTCGCGGGCGCTGGGCGGCGCGGAGGCGGCGATTCCGCCGGGCGCGGAGGGCGTGCCGGTCGCGGCCGGCGAAGACGGTTCGATTTATTCGGTGTGAGGCTTCGAAGCGTGAGCGGATCGATCATTCGCGAAGGGGCGCTAAGAGGCGCTAAAGGGCGATACGGGTCAATAAAGGGAGGAAGTCATGGCGAAGATTTACTACGACGATGCAGCGGACCTGAGCTTGATCCAGGGGAAGAAGGTGGCGGTGATCGGCTACGGCTCGCAGGGACACGCCCACGCCCTGAACCTGAAAGACAGCGGCGTGAACGTACGCGTGGGCCTGCGCGACGGCAGCGGTGCGAGGCCGAAGGCAGAAGCCGCGGGATTGACGGTCACCGGCGTGGCGCCCGCGGCGGCGTGGGCCGACATCATCATGAATCTGGCGCCGGACACGAGCCAGCCGGGCATTTACGAGCACTGCATCGCGCCCCAGTTGCGCGCGGGCAAGACGCTGATGTTCGCCCACGGATTCAACATTCACTACGGCACGATCAAACCGCCTGCGGACGTGGACGTCTCCATGATCGCGCCGAAAGCGCCGGGGCACCGCGTGCGCGAACTCTACAAGGAAGGCGGAGGCACGCCCGCGCTGCTGGCGGTTGATCAGGACGCCTCGGGGCAGGCGAGGGCGCTGGCGCTCTCCTACGCGCGCGCGCTGGGCTGCACACGCGCCGGTGTGCTGGAGACGACGTTCGCGGAAGAAACGGAAACGGACCTGTTCGGCGAACAGACGGTGCTGTGCGGCGGCGTCAGCTCCCTCGTAAAAGCGGGCTTCGAGACCCTGGTGGAAGCCGGCTACCAGCCCGAAATCGCCTACTTCGAGTGCCTGCACGAGCTGAAACTGATTGTGGACCTGATGTACCGCGGCGGGCTGAACTACATGCGCTACTCCGTGAGCGACACGGCGGAGCACGGAGACTACACCGGAGGGCCGCGCATCATTACCCGCGAGACCCGCGAGGAAATGCGCCGCATCCTGGTGGAAATCCAGGACGGCACGTATGCGAAGAAGTGGATCGCGGAGAACGCCGCGGGACGGCCGTGGTTCAACGCCGAGCGCGGCCGCGAACAGGAGCAGCAGCTCGAGCAGGTGGGGGCGCGACTGCGGGCGCTGATGCCGTTTCTCGATCCGGTCACGGTGCGGCCGGATTCGGGCTCGGGATCGTAAGAAGCGGCGCACCACGCGGGAAAAGACGCGAAGGGCAAAGAAGAAAAGAAAGGGCAGGGAAGAGAAATGAGTTTTCGATCGAGCACGGTCTGGCTCAACGGGAAGTTGCTTCCCTTCGAGCAGGCCACGCTGCACTTCCTCACGCCGGCGCTGCACTA
>DATFZR010000029.1:0-4885 GCA_035314265.1 Candidatus Acidiferrales bacterium | reverse complement strand
CGAAGAGGTCTGAGGCTTCGGAGAGATGCTCGGTGTCGGCTTGGATGATGCGGATTTCAGTTGCCGTGGTTGTGGGCATGATAGCTCCTGAGAGCAAAGCAGGACACAGCCATGAGTGGCTATGCCATTGGCGCTTATTCGGCTTTCTCGTGGCCGTAGTATTCGAAAGCAGACATGGGGCGCTCGCCGCCGGTTTTCCAGATGCGCTCGTCGCTGGAGAGTTTGCCGAGGGCGCGGGCCATGGCGCGGATGTGCGCGGAGACGGCTCCGCAGCAGGCGCCGATGTAGTTGACGCCGAGCGCGCGCGCGGCCAGGGCGTAGTCCGCCATTTCGCTGCGGGAGAGCTGTAGCGGCTCGAGGCCAACGGGAAACTCCGGCAGGCTGGTGAAGTCGGGCTTGCCGGGGGGCGTGCGGTAGGCGGTGGGCTGCGCGGCGAGGTATGTGGTGATGGCCTTGCGCATTTCGCGCAGCAGCGGGAGCGTGGTCTGCGGGTTGCGCAGGCAGTTTACGCCGGTGATGTCTGCGCCGGCATCGGCGAGCAGGCGCGCGGCCTCGCCGGGGGTCTGGCCTTCCGATGTCTTGTCGGTGTTCTCAAAACACAGGGTGACCATGGAGGGCAGGCGCGCGGCGCGGATGCGTTCCACGGCCAGCAGCGCCTCGCCGGTCCAGGAGAACGTTTCGCCGATGATGAAGTCCACACCTTCGTCGGTCATCACGGCGAGTTGCTCGTCGAAGAGCTTGCGAACGCGGTCGGGAGAAGCGGGATCGGCAGGGTCGTACATCCAGGTGAGGCTCAGGTTGCCGGCCACGAGGCAGCGGTCGCCGGCGGCTTGCTTGGCAACGCGGATGGCGGCTCGATTCAGGTCTTCGAGGCGGTCGGCAAGGCCCACGGTGGCCAACTTGTCGCGGCTGGCGTAGAAGGTGAGGGCTTGCAGGACTTCAGCGCCCGCCTCTCGGAATTCAATGTGCAGCTCGCGAAGGGCTTCGGGGCGCGTGAGCGCCACTTCGGGCGTGAAGGGGCCGGCGCGGACCCAGCCGCGCTTTTCGAGTTCGAGGAGGTAGCCGCCGTCGCCGAGAACCACCCCTTCGGCCAGCTTTTCGAGGATTCCTTTTTTCATTTCACCGCCCCTGGAAGCGAACTGCGAATCGAAATTCGAGAAACGGAAATCGGTAAGCCGCCCAAACCTGGAGACTGGAGTTCGCTGATCCCCTGACTATAGCGCTCTCCTTAGGTTCATCGTCAATCGTCGCGATATTCGTAAGGGGCGCGGATGGGTTGGCCTTCGGCGAAGCGCGACATGCGGAAGGGATGGATGTCCACGGTATGCGCGCGGCCATGGAGCACCTGCTCCGCCATCACCATTCCCACCGCTGGAGATATTTTGAAACCCATGCCGGAGAAGCCGGCGCAGATGTGCAGCCCGGCGACGCCTTCTACGGGACCGAGCAGGGGGCGTGAGTCGGGAGTCATGTCGTAAACGCCGGTGATCCCGCGGAGGATTCCAGCGCGTTCGAGAGCCGGAACGCGGAGGCTGGCGGCGCGGACGAGATCGGCGAGCGAATCGGGCGCGGCGTGCTGCGGAAACTGGTCGGGGTCCACACCGCGGCGGCCGTAGAAGCCGCCGACCAGAGTTTTGTCGTGTGCGTCGGAACGGAAGTACGTGCAGGTGATGGAATCGATGCAGGCCGGGCCGCGTGGGGGCAGATCGGGTGGATTGGCGAGCATCACCGTTTCGTGCAGTTCGGTTTCGATGGGGACTTCCACGCCGATGGTGCGGAAGAGGGGAACGCTCCATTGACCGATGGCGGCGACCACCACGGGTGCGCTGATTTCGCCCGCCGGCGTGGCGACACCGGTGATGCAGCCGCTCGTGGAACAGAGGCACGTGACCTGCGTGCGCGGGAAATACGCGACGCCCAGGTCGCGCGCGCGAGAGAGGAAACCGGTGGCCACGCCTGCGCCGTCGCCGTACCCAGAGTCGGGCTCGTAGGCGGCGAGTGGGACATCGTTCACGGTCCAGCCGGGCGCGATGTCGCGCAGCTCGTCGCGCGTGACGAGGCGCGTGTTGACGCCCAAACGCTGCTGCATGGCTACGTTTTCGCGCAGGCGCGCGTGCTCTTCTTCCGGCACGATGCGCAGGAAGCCGGTGACGCGGAAATCGCTGGGCGTGCCGACGATGCTCTGCCAATCGCGGAAGATTTCCAGGCTTCGCTGGGCGAGCGCGACTTCCGGCGGGAAGGTGTAGTGCATGCGGACGAGCGCGGAGGAACGTCCGCTGGCGCCCTGGCCGGCGTAATCCTTATCGAGAATCACGATGCGGCCCGCACTGCCCGGCTTGTCGCGCTGGGCGAGATGGTAGGCGATAGAGGCGCCCATCACGCCAGCGCCGAGGATGACGATGCCGGCGGTCTTCGGCAGCGTGGCGGGCTCGGAGGTCATGCCCGGGTTCCGCGGAATCTGCCGGATTTGTGGTCGCGCAGAACCTGATGGGCGGCATTGCGTCCCGGCGCGCCGGTCACGCCGCCGCCGGGATGCGCGCCGGCTCCGCAAAGGTAGAGGCCTTCCACGGGAGTGCGGTACTGCGCCCAGCCGGGAACGGGACGCATGAAGAAGAGCTGATCGAGCGAGAGGTCACCGTGGAAGATATTGCCTTCGGTGAGGCCGTAGGTGCGTTCGAGGTCGAGCGGCGTGACCACTTGGCGCGCGACGATCGCGCCGGGAACGTTGGGCGCGTACTGCGCGATGGTGCGAACCACGGCGTCGCCCAGGCGGTCGCGCTCCGCGTCCCAGGTGGTGTTCGCCAGGCGGTACGGAACGTATTGAACGAAGCAGGTCATCACGTGGCGGCCTGCGGGGGCCAGCGTGGGGTCCACATTGGAGGCGACGACGCAGTCCACCCACAGGTCGTCGGGGATTTTGCCCCATTTCGCGGCGTCGTAAGAGCGCTCGGCAAATTCGAGCGAGGGAATCAGGGTGAAGAGGGCACGCTCGCTGGGGCGCCAGTCGCTGGGCATGCCGGTGACGCGCGGCTCCTCGGCCAGCACGAGGTTCACTTTGGCGCAGGGGCCGTTCATGCGGATGGCTTCCACGGCGCGGCGAAAATCGTCGGGAAGTTCGCGCGGCTCGACCAGGCGGAGGAAAGTGCGTTTGGGGTCGGCATTGGAGAGGACCGTGGCGGCGGGGATTTCCGTGCCGTCTTCGAGCACGACGCCGCGGGCGCGGCCATCGCGCACGTCTACGCGCGCGACAGGCGCGGAGGTGCGCAGGTTGGCGCCGGCCTGGGTGGCTGCTGCGGCGAGCGATTGGGTGATGGCGCCCATGCCGCCAATCACGTGGCCGTAGAAACCTTGCACCTCCTCGTGGCCTCCGGTGAGCAGGTGGAAGAGCAGGCCGAGCGCGCTGCCCGGCTGCCATGGACCGCCGTGCTTTCCGTATAGGCTGTTGGCGAGGAGCAGGGTGCGGACTTTCTCGTTTTCGAAATTGCGGTTGAGAAAATCGCCGAGGCTGCCGGTGAGGAGTTCGACGAGGCGCGCCACCTCGGGCTCGGTGATTTTGCGGAAGTGCGCCCCCAGGCGCAGCCGGTCCAGGCCGCCACGAAGGCCGCCGCGGGAGAAATCGGGTGGCGGCTGGAGAAAGAAGGGCTCGAGGTAGCGGGCCAGGCGCTTCAGCTCGTCGTCAATGCGGGCGAATTGGCGGGCGTCGCTCGCGGAGAGATTCTCCAGTTCGCGCACGGTGCGCGTGCGGTTTGCCCACCAGGGGAGCACGCTGCCGTCGGAGAAGGGCACGAGGAGTGCGGGATCGCAGGGCACCATGCGCAGGCCATGAGCGGCGAGGCCCAGCTCGCGAATCACCTCGGGGCGCAGCATGCTGGCGATGTAGGAGGTGGTGGAGGCGCGGCAGCCGGGGGCAATCTCTTCCGTGACGCAGCAGCCGCCGAGGATTTCGCGGCGCTCGAGGACGGTGACCTTCCAACCAGCACGGGCCAGATAGGCCGCGGCGGTCAGGCCGTTGTGGCCGCCGCCGATGACGACGGCGGTGGAATCGGCGCGGTGTGAGTTCGCCGCTGGCATGCGCGGCACGATAACACACACGGTGGGGAGAGATGCCGCAGACGCAGGCGGGAAGGAGGCTTCATCCTGCGGCGGCGGAGCGAAACACAGACCCTTCCTCCGTCAGGGCAAGCATGATTGTCTGTGTTGCCGGGGAGTGATGTAGACTTCGGCCATGCTTCACACCGGCCATCACTTTCTGCAAATTCCCGGGCCGACCAATGTGCCGGACCGCATCCTGCGCGCCATCGCGCAGCCGGTGATGGACCACCGCAGCGCGGAGTTCGCGGAGCTGGGCCGGGAGGTGCTGGCGGGCCTCGGGCCGATCTTCCAGACGCGCGGGTCGGTGTTGATTTATCCGGCGTCCGGAACGGGAGCGTGGGAAGCATCACTGGTGAACACGCTTTCGCCGGGAGACCGCGTGCTGCTGTTTGAGACCGGGCACTTTTCGCAGCTCTGGCGCGACATGGCCAGGAAGCTGGGCCTCGAGGTGGAGTATGTGCCGGGGAACTGGCGGCGGGGCGCGTCTCCGGAAGAGGCGGAAGCGAGGCTCGCGGCGGACGCGCAGCACGCATTCAAAGCGGTGATGGTGGTGCATAACGAGACTTCGACGGGCGTCACCAGCCGGGTCGCGGAAATTCGCGGCGCGATGAGCCGGGTGCGGCATCCGGCGCTGCTGCTCGTGGATACGATTTCGTCGCTGGGCTCGATGGACTATCGCCACGACGAGTGGGGCGTGGATGTGACGGTGGCGGGCTCGCAGAAAGGGCTGATGCTGCCGCCGGGATTGAGCTTTAACGCGGTGTCGGAGAAAGCGCTCGTGGCGAATCGGACG
>DATFZR010000028.1:0-14029 GCA_035314265.1 Candidatus Acidiferrales bacterium | reverse complement strand
ATGACGGGAATGGGCGCTTCGGAATTGCGTCCGTACATCGCCTGCAGAAGATCGGCTTGCTCGGTTTTTGTCGGAAGGCCGGTGGACGGGCCGCCGCGCTGGATGTCGCAAATTACGATCGGCAACTCGACGGCGATCGCGAGGCCGATGGCTTCGGTCTTGAGCGCCATGCCGGGGCCGGAGGTGGTGGTGATGGCCAGCGCGCCGGCGTAGGCCGCGCCGATCGAAGACGTGATCGCGGCGATTTCGTCTTCCGCCTGGAAGGTCATCACGCCGAAATCCTTGTACTGGGAAAGCTCGTGCAGGATATCGGAGGCGGGGGTGATCGGGTAGCTTCCCTGAAAGAGCGTGAGGCCCGCCTTCTGGGCAGCGGTGACAAACCCCAGCGCCAGCGCCTGGTTGCCGCTGATGCTGCGATAGATGCCCGGGCTGAGCTTGGCCGGTGGAATTTCGTAGCTGATCTGGAAGGCTTCCGTGGCTTCGCAGTAGGCGTAGCCGCCCTTGAGGGCGAGCTTGTTCGCTTCCACGAGCAGGGGCTTGTTCTTGAATTTGTCTTCAATCCAGCGGACGGTGGGCTCCATGGAGCGGTTGTAGAGCCAGTAGCACATGCCGAGGGCGAAGAAATTCTTGCAGCGGTCCGCGGACTTCGCGTCGAGGCCCAGGTGCTCGAGGGAGAGGCGCGTGAGGCGTTCGAGCTCCACGGGAAAGACGCGAAACTTGTCGAGCGAATGATCCTCGAGGGGATTCGAGGTGACCTGCGCTTTGCGCAGATCGCCTTCCTTGAAGGCGTCGGAATTGACGATGAGGATACCGTTGGCGCGCAGGTCGGCCACGTTGACTTTGAGGGCCGCGGGGTTCATGGCGATCAGCACGTCTACGGCGTCGCCCGGGGTGTACACCTCGTTTGACGAGAAGTGGAGCTGGAAGCCGCTGACGCCGGGAACGGTGCCCGCGGGAGCGCGAATCTCCGCCGGATAGTCGGGGAATGTGGCGATGTCGTTTCCATAGAGCGCCACGGTGTTGGTGAACTGATTGCCGGTGACCTGCATACCGTCGCCGGAGTCGCCGGCGAAACGGATCACGGCGCGGTCAATTACTTCAGGCTTTGATTTCGTTTGCGGAGTTTCCACCAAGGTCGACATGGTCGCGATCTTCCCCTGTGTTCCTTCGACTGCCCGACGGCGAAATTGGTTTCCCGCCGCCGGAAGCGAGCCGGCCGCTCTATTCCGGCCAGCCATGGAGCGGGCTGCGCCACACCGAAACGTACAGGAGGCAAAGAGTGCGCCCGGCGGGCTCCAGCACCAAAAACAAGAATAGCACAACCGCGGAAGCGGGTTTGTGCTGCGGGTCACAGGTGTGTGTGATTCATCATGGCCAAATAGGACCCGCTCTGCTGGTGTGAAGGTCTGACCGGGGGTATCGTGTTGCGGATCATGCGTATACGCGGAACACTGGCCTTCTATGTGGCCTGCCCGACCGGTCTGACCCGTCTGACCCGTCTGGTCCTTCTGGTCCTGGCGTGGTGCGCTTTTGCGCCGATGGTCCGTGCGCAGAATCGCCCGGCACAGGGCTCTCTGCCGGCTCCGATTGCGCCGCAAGCGCCGGAATGGTGCTGGCATTTGCCGCGGCCGGCGTATGCATCGCTGGAACGCGTGCCGGTAAAGAGCGACTGGTTCGAGGTGTACCGGATCCGCCCGGGCGTCTTTGCCATCTACGAGCCGCTGCAGGAGGAGGAGGTGATCTCCTACCTGATCCTGGGCGAGAAGCGCGCGTTGCTGTTCGACACGGGGCTGGGCGTGGGAGGCATCCGCGCCATCGTGCAGGGGCTTACTTCGCTGCCGGTGAGCGTGCTGAACTCCCACACGCACTTCGATCACGTTGGCGGCAATGCGGATTTTGAGGACGTGCTGGGGATGGACACGGACTTCACCCGGCAAAGCGCCCAAGGCGATCCACTTGTTTCCGAGAAGGTATTTGCGCCCGGCGCGCTTTGCGACGGGCTGCCAAAAGGCGTGGACCCCGGGAACTTTGTGCTGCGCCCGTTCAAAATCTCGCGGACGGTTCGCGATGGCGAACGCATCGATCTGGGTGGCCGCACGTTGCAGGTGATCGCGACTCCGGGACACACGCCGGATTCCATTTGCCTGTTTGACGCGGCGCACGGCCTGCTGTTTACCGGCGACACCTTCTACCTGGGCCCGATCTATCTATTCGCACCGGAGACTTCCCTGCCCGATTATTTCTCGTCGGTGGACCGGCTGGCGCGGCTCGCCCCCGGCGTGAAACTGCTTCTCCCAGCCCACAATGTGCCCGTTGCCGGCCCGGAGTACCTGGCGCGTTTGCAAAAGGCGGTAGCAGCGCTGAAGGCCGGAACGGTGCAGCCGGGGCCCAGCAGCAGCGCTTACGTCTATGTATTCGATGGCTTCAGCCTGCGTCTGGCCGCGCCGTACGCGCCTCGCTGAGCGCCCCGCGGAGATTGATTTCCAGCGGCTTTCGTGACAACTTCCAACGCGTAACAACTTTCATGCTTGATGCGCTGGCTGGAGGCGCTGCGATGAGAAAGCACGTGTGTTTGCTGGCGGTGCTGATGGTGATCTCTCCGCTCGTGCTTGCGCAAGAGAAACCGGCAGAGGCTCCCACGCCGGCTCCGGCACGGGCTCCGGCCACGGCGAAGGAAATCTGGCGGCTCGAGCACCTTTATTGGGACTACGTAAAAACTTTCGATGCCGAGCACTACAAAGCGTTGTGGCATCCGGATTTTGTCGGTTGGCCCGCCACCAGCGCCGCACCCGTCGGTGTGGAGCATATTACGGACTGGTTTACGGTCTTTCAGAAGAACGGCAGCACGCTCAAGTACGCCAACATCAAGCCCGCGGGAATTCAAACCTTTGGCAACGTCGTCGTCGTCCACTATTGGCTGACGTCACTGTGGACGGACAAAGAAGGCGGTGGAACGCCCAAAACGTACAAACTGACTCACACGTGGATGCGGGCGGGAGACAGATGGCAAATCATCGGCGGGATGTCCGCCCTTGTGGAGCCGGTGAAGTAGGAGCAAGACCGGTCTAGCGTTGGTCCACCGCGGCGGTGGATGGGCTGGGCGATTGTGCGCCGGCTGGAACGGCGCGCGGCGCCGCGGGGTTTGCCTGCGCGAACTGCGTGCCGCCAGGAGGCAGCAAACCAATCCAGCAATCGCGGTCGGCGACGAATTGGGGCATCTGCGCGCGCGTGACGGGATCGGCGGGCGGCAGCTTGAGCGTTTCGAAATTGCGGAACGTGCCGTTCTGCTTGATGCGGAAATCGAGGTGCGGCCCGGTGGCGAGGCCCGTGTGTCCCACCAGACCAATGCGCTGGCCCTGCGCGACTTCCTGCCCGTTGCGAACGAGGATGCGCGAGAGGTGCATGTACATGGTCTCGTAGCCGTTGGTGTGGCGGATCTGGACCATATTACCTTCGCCGCCCTTCATCCCCGCCCAGGTGACGCGCCCGCCGCCGATCGTCTGCACGGGCGAGCCTTCCGGCGCACCATAGTCAATGCCCAGGTGCGGCCGGTAGATTTTCAGAATGGGATGGAAGCGGCTGAGGCTGAAGTGCGAGGTGATGGGCGCGCCGAATTGCAGCGGCGAATGCAGGAACGCCTTCTTCATGGCCTTGCCGTCGGGACCGAAATAGGCGGGATGCCCATCGGCGTCGTGGAAAAGCACGGCCTGATAGAGGTGGCCGGCGTTGGTGTATTCCGCCATGAGGATGCGGCCATAGAGGGCTAGTTCGCCGTTGGCGTAGTGTTTCTTTTCGACCACCAGGCGGAAGGTGTCGCCGGGCCGGGTGTCTGTGTTGAAGTCAATGTCCCAGCCGAAAATCCCGGCGAGCTCGAGCGCGAGCTCAGGGCGCTCGCCGGCTTCAGTAACGGCGTTGAAGAGCGAGTCGTCGACGCGGCCGGCGATTCCGGCGTTCTCCGTCTTCGTGGGAATGGTCTTGATCTCGGCGTGGAACTGGCCCTGGTCGGGGGCGATCCACAATTCACGTTCGGGATCCACGCGGTAGCTTACGGCGCGAAGTTCACCCATCACGGAGCGGCCGACAGCGAGTTCGTGGCCGGCGCGGAAATGGCGGAAGTCAAAAACAGAGTGCGAGGCGGTGAGGATGCCGCCGATGGCGCCGGGCGCGAGGCCCAGGTCCGCGAGGGCGCCGGCGAAGATGCGTCCGGGCTTCACACGCTCGTGAAAGAACAGCACCACGGTGCGCTGCATGTCTGCGGCAGCGCTCGCGGCGAGCACGGCCTGCCGGCCGATTTCCTGCTCGGCATCGCGGCGAAGAGAAATCGACCATCCGAGCGCAACAAACGCGGCGACCAGAACGAGCACGTAGATTACGCGCAGCAATCTTTCCATCGCATCTCTCACGTTGTGAGGAATGATTCCCCCTACGAGACAAGGCTAACCTGTTTCTGCTGGGGGAAAAACGCGTTTCAGCGCCGATGTTCCTTCCAGGAACTTCCTCCCCGGAGCCTCCCCAGGAACTTCCCGAGGAACTCGTGCGCCCTCTTGCGGCAATGGCGCCCGACTGAATCTTCGGCGCATTCCGCCGATATTTCCAACGAGAGTTCATGGTCTACCCAGCCAAGCTGGGGGCGCAACGAAGCGCCCTATCCCGCACCGCGGTGGCAACGCTGACGCGCCAGTTGCTGTGGCGAGCACTGGCGGTGGTGTTTTTCACGGTGATGGTGTCTGGGATCGCGGTGGACAACCTGGCGATGCGGTCCTTTTTGCTGGACGGGCTGGTGACGGCGGTGGTGAGCATGGCCCTCACACTCCCGCTGCTGTTCTTGATGGTGATTCTTCCGGCGGTGCGGCTGATCACCTCAGAGGCCAACGCAACGGCGGAGGGGCGCGTCCAGGCCATCCTGCAGGCCGTAAGCGACGCGGTGATCGTGAGCGACCTGGAAGGAACGATCAATTTTGCCAATAGCGCGATGCACCGGCTGCTGGGATTCCCGCCCGGGTCGATCGTGGGCCGGCGAACGATGGACCTCGCGCCGGAATCCCACGGGCAGGTGCGCGAAAAAGACATCGCGGCATTTCTGGCTGGAGAACCCTGCACGCTGCTCAACCGGGGTCCGCAGGAGGGGAACGCGCTACGCTCCAACGGGGAAACCTTTCCCGTCGAACTTACCTGGAGCTCGCTGCCGGCGAGCGGACCGCTGCGGAAAACGCAATTCGTGGCCATCATGCGCGAGATCACGGCGCGGAAGCGCACGGAGGCGGCACTGCGCGAAAGCGAAACGCTCTTCCGCACACTGGCGGACACGGCTCCGGCGATGATCTGGATGGCCGATACGACGGGGTATTTGAATTTCCTGAGCAAGGGCTGGCTCGACTTCCGCGGGCGCACGATGGCGGAGGAGCTGGATTTCGGGTGGGCGGAAGGCCTGCATCCGGACGACTACGCGCGGTGCCTGGAGACGTTTGATGCGGCCATCCGCGCGCGCGAGCCCTACGAGATGGAATACCGGATGCGGCGCCACGACGGCGAGTACCGCTGGTTGCTGGACCGCGGGGTGCCGCGATGGGGTCCGGAGGGCGAGTTGGCCGGCTTCATCGGCGTTTGCGTGGACGTGACCATCCGCAAGCACGCCGAAGATGCGCTGCGCGCCAGCGAGCGGCGCTTTCGCGAACTGCTCGAGGGGCTGCCGGTGGCCGTGCGCATCGTGCAGGACGACAAGATCGCGTTCGCGAACCTGGCGGACGCCGTGCTTCATGGCCATTCCCGGCCGGAAGACGAGATTGGCCTGTCTCCGAACGACCAGCTTGACCCCGACGAGGTGCCGCGAATGGAAGACCTGCATCGACGGCGCATGGCCGGCGAGCCCGTCCCCAGGCGGTATGAGGTGCGCCGGCGCCGACGCGACGGCACAGAGGTGCTGGCGGAAGTGGAAGCCGACCGCACCTTCTTCAATGGACGGGTGGCCAGCCTGGTGGTGATCCGCGACCTCACAGACCGGAAGCGCGTGGAGGTGTACGAGAAACTGCTGCCTGTGTGCTGCGTGTGCGGGAAGATCCGGAACGACGACGGCACACCGAAGGGTTTGGGCGCCTGGCAACGGCTGGATCAATACCTCTCGCGGCACTCAGACGCGGAGTTCAGCCACACGTTTTGTCCGGACTGCTTTGGAGACTACCGCAGGAAGAATCTGCCGAGCTAGCGGGGCAGGCGGGACACAGCGACGCGTTACGTTAACGGTCGCCGCCGACCGTCACTGCGGGATTCCTGGGTTCGCTCGCAGCCAGCCCGGGATAGTTGAGTTCGCGCAGGCGGTGGTAGATTTTACCAGCGACGGCGCTGGCCGACGGGCCGTTGATGTGGTGCCGGTATCCGCGCAGCAGGACGACCACGACCATCCGGGGATGCTCGGGATTGCTGTAGGACGCGTACCAGCCCAGCCGGCGCCCGTCTTCGGAGCAGGTGCCCGTCTTTCCGAGAATCTCTTCGCCGCCGGGATCGAACGCGCGCTTGGCCGTTCCGTAAAGGACGGCGGCCAGCATGCCCTCGCGTACATCTGGCAGCAGCGGCTCGACGTCCAGCTTGCGATGGACCAGGGGCGCGAAGTCGCGCCGCTCCTGCTCGGTACGCGGGTACTGCAGGTAGTACAGCGTTCCGCCGTTGGCGAGGGTGGAAGCGACGCTTGCCAACTGCAAGGGCGTGATGCGAAAGCCTTCACCGAAACTTGACATCCGCGCGACACCGCCGCGCAGAGGCGGCTCGTCCGGCACCTCGCCGGCGCGCTCTTCAGGGATGTCGCGGCCTACGTTCTCACCGAGGCCGAATTCGCGGGCGTACTTGGTGACGGTCTCGAAACCCATCTGGCTGCCCAGCGACTCGAAAAACGTGTTGTTGGAGTGCGCCAGGGCCTCCGTGAGGTTCATGTATCGGCGCCGGGAGACGCGCAGCATGGAATCGCGCGTGAGGATGCCCTCGCGGAGGGCCGCCACGGCGATAACCGGCTTGATGGTGGAGCAGGGGATATAGCTGGAGGAAAGCACCAAGGGCTGGTTGACGGCGGACAGGATCCTTCCCGAATTGGGATCCATGACAACAACACCGCCATCTTCGTGTCCCAGGGCCTCCACCGCGGTCTCACGGATTATGGGATCGTCGTAACTCGCGACGTCATCCCGGGTGGGGTCAATCAGGGGAATCCGGTGATGGACGGGAGTTGAAGCCTTGTGGGCGGGGGTCGTGGTGGTGGAAGTGGCCCCTGCTGCGGGGCCATTGGCCAGCACGCCCGTGGGGTCCAGCATGCAAGCCGCGGCGGCAAGCAGGATTCGAGCCGTCAAGGGATGCTCCGCCGTCTTCATCTTTCTCATCGAGTACGGCCTCCCCCGAGGCCTTGGATTGGCAAAGTGTAGGAAAGAAAGAGGTCTGTGGCAAGGAGAACGTCGGCCAGTGTTACCCGGCCAGCAGGACGGCTGGCCATGGGAGCCAGACGAAGTGCTGCCCGATGGGACGGACGGCGTGCTCGTGCCACCGGAGGCGCCAGACGACGACCGTCCATACCCTGCTTAGACGTTCCGCTTGCCCGAGGGTCAGCGAGCTGCCTTGGCCTTGATCACGGCGGGCGGGTGAGAGCCTGAGGTAAGGGTCGGCTTGGCCGGCTCGGCCAGTTCGGCCTGAGGTCCCGTGGCGATGCCCAGGGCCTTGCGGACGGTCACCTCGAGTTTGTCGGCGATATCCTTGTTCTCTCTCAGGAAGACGCGGGCGCTTTCCCGGCCCTGGCCCAGGCGCTCGCCTCCGAAGGAAATCCAGGTGCCCGACTTCTCGAGGACCTGCTTCTCGATGCCGACATCGATCAGGTCTGTCTCCTTCGAGATGCCTTCCCCATAGAGGATGTCGAACTCGGCCTCGCGGAAGGGCGCGGAGAGCTTGTTCTTCACCACCTTGCCGCGGGTGCGCGAGCCGATCACCTTGTCGCCCTCCTTGATGGCCTGGATGCGCCGGATGTCCACGCGAACAGAGGAGTAGAACTTCAGCGCGCGTCCGCCCGTGGTGGTCTCCGGATTCCCGAACATGACGCCGATCTTCTCGCGGATCTGGTTGATGAAGATGAGGCAGGTCTTTGATTTTGAGACGATGGCGGTGAGTTTGCGCAGCGCCTGCGACATCAGCCGCGCCTGCAGGCCCATGGTCGGCTCGCCCATGTCCCCTTCCAACTCGGCTTTGGGCACGAGGGCGGCCACCGAGTCCACCACAATAATGTCCACGGCATTCGTGCGGATCAGCGTTTCCGTGATTTCCAGGGCCTGCTCGCCGTTATCCGGCTGGGAGACCAGCAGGTTGTCCACGTCCACACCCAGCTTCCGGGCGTAGATGGGGTCCAGGGCATGCTCGGCGTCAATAAACGCGGCCTGGCCGCCCATGCGCTGCGCGCTGGCGATGGCGTGCAGGGCCAGTGTGGTTTTTCCGCCCGATTCCGGGCCGTAAATCTCCACCACCCGCCCGCGGGGGAATCCGCCCACGCCCAGGGCCGCGTCGAGCGACACGGAACCGGTGGGGATCACGCTGACGGGCACAAACACGTCTTTGCTGCCCAGCCGCATGATGGAGCCCTTGCCGTACTGCTTTTCGATTGCGCTGATCGCCGACTCGATCATCTTTGCTTTTTCGTCCGCCATGGCTGCTCCTCGTTTAGCTTAGTGTTTAGCTTAGTGTTTACCGGCCAGATACGTCCCCAGGAAGAACCGGCCGGAGTCTACTACAACCAGGGGTTCCCGGTTCGGGAATCCTCTACGGGGCATCCTACAAAAAAGGCGAAGAAAAGGCAAACTATATGTTTCGCCTGATGTTCGCCATAGAAACTCCCCGGACGGCGCAGGTTACTTCCCTTTGCCGTCCTGGGCATCGTTCTGGTGATACTGATAGAAACCGCGCCCGCTCTTCCGTCCCAGCCAGCCTGCCGCTACATATTTCCGCAGGAGCGGGCAGGCCCGGTAGCGGGGGTCGCCGAAACCTTTGTAGAGCACCTCCAGAATATCCAGGCACACGTCGAGGCCAATGAAGTCGGCTAACTCGAGCGGCCCCATGGGGTGGTTCATGCCCGTCTTCATCACCGCATCCACGGCCTCCGGCGTCGCCACACCTTCCATCACGGTGAAGATGGCTTCGTTGATGAGCGGCATGAGCACGCGGTTGGAGACGAAACCCGGCGAATCATTCACGGCCACCGGCTTCTTGCCGAGTCTTTCGCACAGGGCCAGCGTGGCCTGGAAGGTTTCGTCTGTGGTGGCCAATCCACGAATCACTTCCACCAGCGTCATCACGGGCACGGGGTTCATGAAGTGCATGCCTACAAACCGTTCGGGCCGGGACGTGGCCGCGGCGAGCTGGGTGATTGAAATGGACGAGGTATTCGTGGCCAGGATGACGCCGGGGCGCAGCACGGCATCCGCCTCTTTCAGCACACGCGTTTTCAGCTCGGCCGATTCCGGCACAGCCTCGACGCAGAAGTCCGCGGCGGCAATGGCTCCCAGGTCCGTTGCGGGCAGCACGCGGCCCAGAACTGCGGCGCGTTCGCTCTCCGGCACTTTGCCCTTTTTGATTTCGCGGTCGAGGTTTTTGGCGATCGTGTCCATGGCGCGGTCCAGAAAACGCTGCTCGACGTCGCGCAGAATCACCGGGAAGCCCGCGCGCGCGAACACGTGGGCGATGCCGTTGCCCATGGTGCCAGCGCCGAGCACCGCAACCTTATGGATATCGCCCTGAGCCACGCTGAATCCTCCGTGGAATACGATGTGCGGGTTTTAACAGAATCACGAAGCAGGCGGGCGGGTCAAGCTGGTCCGGGCAGGCCGGGCGATCTGGTGATGAGTCAATTTGCCCCGATCGAATCGAGCCGGCGGCCGGCTGTTTCGTTGATGGGGCGTTGCGAGCCACATGAGCAGCGCACAGACAGGATTGTCTGTGCTACTGCGTCGCGATTAGATTACGCGCACCGTTAGCATCAGTGTGGATTTCGCGCCCGTGGGGCCCGTGCCGACGATCGCCAACTGGTACGTTCCCGCCGGTGTCGTCGGCGCGTTCGGGATGGCCGGGGGATCGTTGCTCACACAGGCGGTGAACGTGCCCACCAACAGGAACAATGCCAACCCCGCCAGCACCACCCTTTGCCACGAGCCTGCGGGCAAGGTCCTGCGGCGCAGCGCGAACAGCAGCAGTGCCGCGGAGGATACGGAGAGAAGCATCATCCCCATCGGACCGGGGCGTGGCGTTTGCCACGGGTTTCCCGGGGCGACGAGTGACGGGACGCAGTTCGTCTGCAGCGTCAGCATCACTGCCACCGGTCCGGTGGACGGGCACTGGATCGTCTGTGGCGAGATGGTGAGGATGGTGCTCGGGGGTAGCGACCCGGCCAGAGCCAGCGTCACGGTTCCCGTTACTCCCGGAGCGCAGGTCAGCAGCAGCGTGAATACGCCGGTATCTCCCGGTAAGACCGTAACCGTCGTTCCGGGGCCTCCGGTGGCTGACGTGGCCGTGAGCGTGAAGCCTGGGCCGCCGCCGGAGAGCGGCACCGTCTGAGGACTGCTGGCCGCGTTGTTTGTAAGCGTGAGCGTGGCTTGCTCCGGGGTGGGAACGGTGGGCGTGAAGACAACGGTGACCACGCAAGTTCCGTTCGGCGCAACGCCGCCTTCCGTGGGGCAAGTGGACGCGGTGATCCTAAAGTCCGCGGCGTTCGTGCCGCTTATAGCGGGCGGAGCGCTGAAGGTGAGTTGAGCGTTGCCCGTATTCGTGACGGTCACGCTCATCGGGGCGCTGGGAGTGCCCACAGGGACGACGCCGAACAGCAGCGAGGTGGTGGAGATCGAGACAACAGGCGCGGGCGCGGCGGTGCCCGTGCCCGTCAGGGATAGCATGATCGGACTGCCCGGGAGGTTACTGCCGGCAATGTTCAGGGTGGCGGCGCGAGCGCCGACAGCGACAGGGGTGAAGGTGACGATGATCGTGCAGTCGTCGTCCCCCAGGATGGAGCCTCCGGTCAACGGGCAGGTCGACGTATTCCCGATGGCGAAGTCTGCAGCATTAGCGCCTGCGATCGTGATGGAAGTGAGTTGCAGCGTACCCGTGCCGTTCGCCACGCTGACCCTGACCGTCTGCGCGGCGCTCGTCGTGTTCACCGGCTGGCTCCCAAACGGCGATACGGGCGAAGTCGTGACTTGCGGGGCCACACCAGTGCCGGTGAGCGGCACAGTCTGCGAAGAAGGAACGGCGTTATCCATGAAGACGAGCGAAGCAGTCTCCAGTGCAGCCGTCGAAGGCGTGAACGTTACCTCCACCACGCAGGTTCCATTGTTGGGCGCCACCGGAGTTCCCACTACGCAAGTGGCGTCCGTAATCACGAAGTCCGCCGCGTTTGCGCCGGTGATCGCCGGGGGCGTGCTGAAACCAAGGGAAGCTTGTCCCGTGTTCGTGAGGGTGACCGTCATGGAGCCGCTCACGAACTGCCCTATGTTGCCGAATGGCACGCTCGCCGGGAGACTCACTACAGCAAGACCTTGACTCGCGATGCCTTTGAGGCTTCGGACGCGGCTGTTGTTGAGGTCCGCGATGAGCAGGTTGGCCATCGGGTCCACCGACGCGCCTCCCGGACCGTGCAACTGCGCGGACGTGGCCGGGCCGCCATCGCCACTGAAGCCGGCGGCGAAATCCGCCATGCCCGCCACGGTTTGGATGATGCCGGTTGCGGCCGTCACCTCACGAACGACGTTGTTGTTGAAGTCGGCGATAAAGACATTGCCGGCCGCATCCAGGGTGAGACCTACCGGAAAGTTCAGCAGGGCGGACGTAGCCGGCCCGTTGTCGCCGCCAAAACCCCCGTCCGCGCCGAGCTCTCCGGCGATGGTTTGGATGTTACCGGTCGCTACCAACACTTCGCGAATGGCGTTGTTGTTCGAGTCGGCGATGAAAATGTTGCCGGCCGCGTCCACCTTTACCGCGCTCGGAAAGTTGAGCTGCGCGGAAGTGGCCGGGCCCCCGTCGCCGCCAACGCCGGCGCCGAGCGCATGATTGCCGGCCACGGTTTCGATCACGCCGGTCGCGACCGTCACCTTCCGGACGACGTTGTTGTTCGAATCGGCGATGTAGAGATTGCCGGCGGAGTCGAGGCCAATGCCGTTGGCAAAGTCGAGCTGCGCGCTGGTGGCCGGGCCTCCATCACCGCTATAACCCTGGCCCCCCTGACCGGCAATTCCGGCGACGGTGTGGATGACGCCGCCGGTCACTTCTCGAATAACGTTGTTGCTGAAGTCGAGGATGAAGAGATCGCCGGCCGAGTCCACTTCCACAGCTCCGGGAGTGTTGATCCGAGCGGAGGTGGCCGGACCTCCGTCGCCGCTGAAGCCGGGCCCCAGCGCCGGATTGCCGGCCACGGTCTGGATTTGGCCCGTTGAGGCCGCGACTTCCCGGACGGCGCTGTTACCGAGGTCGGCGATGAAAAAGTTCCCCTGCGGGTCCGAGAAAACGTCGCCCGCACCGATGATGGCGGCGTCCGTGGCCGGATGGCCATCTCCGCTGAAGCAGCAGAATCCGTTGCCCGCAAATTCGGAAATCACCGTGGTTTGAGAATCGACGCGGCGCACCCGGAGGTTGTTGGTATCGCCGATGAACAGGTTGCCCATCGCGTCCGCGGTTACACCGACCGGGGAATTGAGCTGGGCACTTACGGCGGAGCCGCCATCGCCGGAGAAGCCGGCGGTTCCGTTTCCGGCGACGGTGACGATCAACCCGCTGGCGGGGCTCGTCGTGCGGATGCGGTTGTTCATGCGGTCAGCGACGTAGAAGTTGCCGGCGCCATCGACGCCGACTCCCTCCGCGGCATTGATTTCGGTGCTGACGCCCGCCATGTTGTCGCCGTTGAACCCGTTGGTGCCCGTGCCGATGACCGTGTGGATGTTGCGCACGTTTGAATCCACAAAGCGGACGCGCGAATTCCCGAAGTCGGCAATGTACAGGCCGCCGGTGGGGTCAATGGCAAGGCCGCGTGGCCCGTTGAGTTCCGCGGAGGTGGCCGGCCCGAAATCGCCGAAGAAACCCGGAGTGCCGATGCCCGCGTAGGTGTTGATGGTCTGCGTGGTGAAGTCAACGATGCGGACGCGGTTGTTGAAGGAATCGGCGATGTACAAATTGCCCGAGGAATCCACGGCTACCGCGTCGTAGAACGCAGAGGTGTTCCCTTGCGGCGTGAGGTTCAGGCTAGCGCTGGTGGCCGGCTGGTTGTCGCCGTTGTAACCCGCGATGCCGCTGCCGGCGTAGGTGGTGATGGTTCGAGTGGCGCCGTCCACGCGGCGGATGCGTTCGTTCAGGATGTCGGAGATGAAGATGTTGCCGCTGCCGTCC
Source organism: Candidatus Acidiferrales bacterium (assembly GCA_035314265.1). Lineage (GTDB taxonomy): Bacteria > Acidobacteriota > Terriglobia > Acidiferrales > UBA7541 > JOPF136. The sequence goes on along the minus strand of DATFZR010000028.1, from coordinate 646 downwards.
ACGGCAACGGCGGTGGGGCGATTCAGGAGCGCGCTCGTCGCCGGGCCGCCGTCCCCCGAGAACCCGCAGACGGCGGGCTGGCCCGCGACGATGGTCAGCAGGCCGGTGGTGTCCACCTTGTATACGGCGCAGGCTCCGACGTCCGGGATATACACGTTACCCAGAGCATCGAGGGCGACGGCATAGTTGCCGTCGATGCTGGAAGCTGTGGCGGGAAGGTTGTTCGGCCCGCCGCCGGCAACCGTGGTGATGGTGCCGATGGCCTGGGCCCAGGCGGCGGAAGCAATCACTGCAAGTGCCAGGACGAGGAGTACGCTCTTTCGCCGCACCAAGCCTCCGCTATCTACCGGTTGCCTTGCGCGCGGCGCAGCGAGCAGAAGAAGAGAACAATGGCCACCAGCAGCCGGGCGGTGCGAGAGCCTATGATGCCACCTGTTCCGCGCGAAAAAGCCAGTATAGAGGCCTCTCGCGGAGAGTCAAGAGCGCTCTCCATTGGTGGGACGCGGCCCGGTGATGTCCGCGCCGGAGGAGTCCGGTCATTTGCCCGTGGTGAGAACGGCGCGGAACTGCACCTTGCCGCTGGACATGCGGTCGAAGGCTTCGTTCACGCGATCGAGCGGGAAGACCTCGTTCATCGAGCGCACTC
>DATFZR010000027.1:0-4289 GCA_035314265.1 Candidatus Acidiferrales bacterium | reverse complement strand
GCGCGCCCGGCAGAGGGGGCTGAAGGCGCACGTTGAAGACACTTCTCGCGCATCCCGCTTTTCTGATTCTCGCCGCGGCTGCCGTCCTGCTGCTGGCCGCGATGGCGCTCCTCTGGTGGCGCCGCCGCCCCCGCGACCCCGAAGAAATGGAACGCCGCCGCCGTGAATTCTTGAGCCGCGTGGGACGTATCGTCGAGGGCGAAATCCTGGAAATCAGGGAATCTCCTGCGATCCCCGCCGGCGAGAGCGTTCGGAAGAGCAAAGCCTCGGCGGCGCATGGCTCGAATGGCAACGGCAACATTGGAGTTCGCTCGCTCGTCTGCTACACCTATTCGATTTCCGGAGTCACGTACGAAACGGCGCAGGACGTCACCGGATTCGAAGAGCGCGCCTGCCTCCACCAGGTGATTAACGGCCAGCCTGCCAGCGTCAAATACGACCCCCAATCCCCCGGCAACTCGATGCTGATTGCCGAAGACTGGAGCGGACTGCAGTAGATTTGCGAATTCGCGATAGGCTCGTGCTTCGCAATCGTCCCGTACTTCGATGATACGCAAACTTCTCGCCGTGATCGCTCCGTTGCTCGGTGTGGCCCTCACGTTCGCCTCGGTGTTCCTGCTCCTGCGCATGACGGTTGAGGCGGAGCTGATCGAAGAGCCCATCGAACGCAATCTGGCCATTCTGGGAACCCTCGTGGCCGGCGTCTTGCTCCTCGTCGGCAGCGTCTACCTCTGCACGCGCATTTCTGTCCTGATCTTCGGCCGCAAAGCCCCTGAGAATGGATTCCCCGGCCTGCCTTCGGCCGGCGCGCGGCCCCCGTCCTAGCCGTCGTGGCTGTACACGGTTGCACCCGGCTGTACGCCGCTGTCCAGTTGCCGCAGCCCCGCTCCTGTGTCACCCTCAGCGTGGTCAGCGCAGTCAGCAGCCACCACGCAGGGATTCAGCGAACGCGGTCCGGAGGAGGACCTGCATGAGCACCACGCCCGCCAAGCCTTTCCGTGGACTGGATAGCGTCGTGGCTGCGCAAACTCGTCTGAGCCACGTGGACGGCCAGGCCGGGCAACTCTACATCGCCGGTTACACGCTGGAAGAACTGGCCGGCCGCGTCACCTTTGAAGAGTTGGCGCACTTGCTCTGGACGGGCCATCTTCCCTCGCCGGCGGAACTCGCCGAGTCGTCGCGCGAAATGGCGCGGCTGCGGCGTCTGCCGGAGAAAACGCTCGAACTCGTGCGCGCTGCCGCCGCCACGGCCCCCATTGACGCGCTGCGCATGGCCTGCTCCACGCTTTCCCTCGACCTGAAAAACCCCGACGACATTTCTCCCGCGGGCGACCTCGCCGCGGCACGCATGCTCACCGCGCGCATGCCCACCGCGCTCGCGGCGCACATCCGCGCCGCTGGCGGCCAGCACCCCATCCCGCCCCGCGAAGATCTGCCCCACGCCGCCAATTTTCTCTACATGGTCCACGGCCGCGAACCCGATCCCGTGGCCGCACGCGCCCTCGATGCCTATTGGGTTACCGTGATGGACCACGGCCTCAACGCTTCCACGTTCACCGCGCGCGTCATCGCCAGCACACGTTCAGACATGGTCAGCGCCGTCACCGGCGCCATCGGCGCGCTCAAGGGTCCTCTCCACGGCGGCGCGCCCGGCCCCGTGCTCGACATGCTCCTCGAAATCAAGAGTGCTGACCGCGCCGAAAGCTGGCTCCGCGCGGAACTGGCCGCCGGCCGCCGCATCATGGGCTTTGGCCACCGCGTCTACAAAGTCCGCGACCCCCGCGCCGAAGTGCTCAGCAAAGTCGCGGAAACCATGGGCGGAGCCCGCCTGGAAAACCGCCAGCTCTTCGAGTTGGCCCGCGCGGTGGAAAAAACCGCCCTCCGCGTCCTCGAAGAGCACAAGCCCGGCCGCAACCTGCGCACCAACGTCGAGTTCTTCACCGCACTGGTGCTGCAAGCCCTGGGCCTCGATCCCAAAACCTTTGTCGCCATGTTTGCCTGCGGACGCACCGCCGGATGGTGCGCCCACGTGATCGAGCAGCATGCTGAAGACCATCTGATCCGCCCGCAGTCCGAATACATCGGACCGAAAGGCTTGAAGCTCGAACGCTAAAGCAGCCGCACCCCATAGGGAAGTTCATAGAGAAGTTCATAGAGAAGCCCATAGAGAAGACCGATGGACACCGAACAGCGATTGAAAGATCTGAAGCGCCGCGACGCCCTCGCCGAAGGCGGCGGCGGCCCCGAGCGCCGCGAGCGCCAGCACAAAGAAGGCAAACTCTCCGCGAGCGAACGCATCGACCTGCTTTGCGACGAAGGCACCTTCGAAGAGCTAGACAAGTACGTCACGCACCGCTGTACCGACTTCGGTATGGAAGAGCAGCGCGTCGTGGGCGACGGCTTCGTCACCGGCCACGGCCGCGTGGACGGCCGCCTCGTCTTCGTTTTCGCCCAGGACTTCACCGTCTTCGGCGGCTCCCTGTCCGAAACGAACGCCATGAAGATCTGCAAGATCATGGACCACGCCATGCGCGTCGGCGCCCCGGTCGTCGGCCTCAACGATTCCGGCGGCGCGCGCATCCAGGAAGGCGTGGCCTCGCTCGCAGGTTACGCGGAGATTTTTCTGCGCAACACGCTCGCCAGCGGCGTGGTTCCGCAGATCAGCGCCATCCTGGGCCCCTGCGCCGGCGGCGCCGTCTATTCCCCCGCCATCACCGATTTCGTCCTGATGACCCGCGACGCCTCCTGCATGTTCGTCACCGGCCCCGACGTGATCAAGACGGTCACCCACGAAGACGTCACCAAGGAAGAGCTGGGCGGCGCCATGACCCACAATTCCGTCAGCGGCGTCGCGCATTTCATCTCCCGCGACGACGCAGACTGCATGGCCATGATCCGCGAACTCCTCTCCTTCCTGCCCTCAAACAATCTGGAAGATCCGCCCCGCCGCCCCGCCACGGACCCCGCCGGCCGCGCCGAGCCCGGCCTCGATCGCATCATCCCCGCAGACCCCATGGTCCCGTACGACATGAAAGACGTAATCCACGCCGTCGTCGACGACGCCTACTTCTTCGAAGTCCACGAGCAATACGCGAAGAACATCGTCGTGGGATTCGCGCGCCTCGACGGCCGCCCCGTCGGCATCGTCGGCAACCAGCCCGCCTTCCTCGCCGGATGTCTGGACATCAACGCCTCCGTCAAGGGCGCTCGTTTCGTGCGCTTCTGCGACGCCTTCAATATCCCCCTGGTCACCTTTGAAGACGTTCCCGGCTTCCTCCCCGGCACGCAGCAGGAATTCGGCGGCATCATCCGCCACGGCGCAAAGCTTCTGTTTGCGTATGCCGAGGCCACCGTGCCGAAGCTGACGGTAATTACCCGCAAAGCCTACGGCGGCGCCTACTGCGTCATGGCCTCAAAACACATCCGCACGGACGTGAATTTCGCGTGGCCCACCGCCGAAATCGCCGTGATGGGCCCCGAGGGCGCGGTCAACATCGTCTACAAGCGCGAGCTCGACCGCACGGCGCCCGAGGCGCGCGAGCCCCTCCGCAAACAGAAAATCGAGGAATTCCGTGAACGCTTCGCCAACCCCTTCGTAGCCGCCGAGCGCGGCTACATTGACGCGGTCATCCAGCCCTCGCTCACCCGCCCCAAGCTCATCACCGCCCTCCGCGCCCTCGAAAACAAACGCGACACCAACCCCAAGAAAAAGCATGGTAATATCCCGCTGTAGAGACCGCTATAAAGACGGTTATGTTAGACAGTCCGGTTACTCGCCGCTCGCGCTGTGCCGCTGTGTTGCCCAGCCGGTTTCTCTCGCCTCAACTCGCGGCGGCGTTCTGCGCGATTCTAGCTCTCTCGATTTGCTTGCCGCTCGCGGGCGGCGCGGGCGCACGGCAAAGCGCCGCCGTGCCTCCGGCGCTGCCGCAGCAGCAATCGCACGAGCCGGCTCCGGCAAGCAGTGCCACTGGATCCATCTCCGGGCACATCTATCGCGGGGATACGGGAGCCCCGCTCGCGGGAGCGCTGGTGATGCTCACATCGAGTGCTGCGGCCATGATGAATGGTTCTGCCCATCCGGCAGGCGTGCGGTCCGGACCTGACGGCGCGTTCGGATTTGCGACCTTGGGCCCGGAAACATGCACGGTTCAGGCCCAAGCCAACGGCTTCGTCCCTCAAGATTTTGGCCCTTCCGTTCCCCTGGCCAACGGACAATCCGTCTCCAATATTGACCTCCGATTGCAGCCCGCCGGCGTTGTTTCCGGCAGCGTGCGCGACCAGAACGACAA
>DATFZR010000026.1:0-3551 GCA_035314265.1 Candidatus Acidiferrales bacterium | reverse complement strand
AGCGTGCCGATGCCGCTGACGGCCACTTCCACAACGTCGCCCGAAGCAAGCGGCCCGACACCCGCGGGAGTTCCCGTGGCGACGACGTCTCCGGGTTCGAGCGTCATGATGCGCGAAACCCAACGAATTATAGCATCAACGGAAAATATCATCTCGGAAGTGCGTCCAAACTGGCGGCGATGGCCGTTGATGAACGTCTCGATTGTGGCGCCGGCGAGAAAGAGCTCCGTTTCGATCACGGGCCCGAGCGGGCAAAAGGTGTCGAAACCTTTGGCGCGCGTGAAGCGGCCGTCGAGTTTCTGGAGGTCGCGCGCGGTCACATCGTTCAGGCAGGTGTAGCCGAGCACGTAGGGAGCAACGTCGCCGCTTTCCTCGAGGCGGCTGCAGGTGCGGCCCATCACCGCGGCGATTTCGCCTTCGAAGTCCACGCGGTTGGAAATGGCCGGCAGAAGAATCGGTTCTTCCGGCCCGATCACAGATGAGGGGGGCTTGAGAAAAATGAGCGGCTCTTTGGGCACGGGATTGTTGAGCTCGGCGGCGTGCTCGCGGTAGTTGCGGCCCTGGCAGACCACCTTGGTGGGGACAATCGGAGGCAGCAATCGCACTTCCGCGAGGGGCCAGGAGCGGCCGGTGCGCTCGTGCTCTCCGGCGAAAGGACCGCCGATTTCGAAGGCGGTTTCGCCCTCCAGCACGGCGAAGCTCGGCGCGATGGCTGCGCGCGCCTCTTCATGCCGGTGGGGGGAAGCGAGATGGAGGGGCTGAATGCGCGCGATCTTCATTCGTTAGGGCGCGCGGCGCCGCTGCGGTGGTGGTGCGGATGGGCGATTCCGTGCTGCAGGACTTCCCTGGTCATCGTTCCTACCCAGATGGCGACGGCAATCACGGCGTAGGAGCCCAGGCCCAGCAGGAAGACGTGGAATGGAGTTTTGTTCAGGCGCGTGTGCAGGTGCTCAAAATAAATCCCCGCGAACCAGTAGGCCAGGCTGAACACGAGCCATCCGGACGCGGCGGAGGTAAACAGCGACCACGGCCTGCGGCGGAAGGTGGCCACGGGAATCAGAGCGACCAGCAGGAACATGCTGCTGCACGTCCAGTTGCGCAGATCGGCGAAGGCTTCGAGCTCGGGCAGGCGGTTGGCGGTGAGTAGTCCCGCCGTCATCACCGCGGTGAGGTAGATTCCGGTGAGCACGCCGATGCGCAGCGGCAGATTCTTCAGCCACTTCAACCACGCTGCGCCGGGGAGATGGGTGGGCACCATCACCGAACTGTTAGTCTCCAGGTCTGGGAATCTCGATCGAAACGGGCTTGCTGGGCCGGCTTTCATTTCCCGCGCGGTCCACAGCCGTCACCGAATAGGTATAGACCGCACCAGCCGTGAAGGAAATATCACGAAATGCGGGTGTGGGCAACAGCGCAGGAGTAACTCGTTGTGATTTCTCCTCTCCTTCGCCTTCACGGTAGACGTAATATCCGGCCGCGTCGGGCTCGGGGCTGATGGCCCAGGAGAGTTCCACGGCTGGGGGAGTGGCGCCGACCGCGGGCACGAATACGATTACGAGCTCGAGCGGCGCCGCGGGAGGGAAGATATCCTTCGGTGTTACGTCCAGCGGGCGCGACTCGGCGGACTCGACGGCGTCTGCGCCATACTGCGCCACGCTGCGCACGGTGTAGACGTACGTTTTTCCCCATTCGATCTGCGCGTCGAGATAATTCGGGGAGGGTGAGAGGCCGGCCAGCGCGGCGGGCTGGCGCACGGCGGCACTTTTTCCACCCGTGGCGCCGCCCGGGCCACCCGGCACGTTCGGCTCCGCCTCCGCGCGATAAATCCGGTAACCGCCCAGGGAGATGAGAGGAGCGCCGCCGCTTACGGTGGCGGGCGGCTCCCAGGCCAACTGCACGCCCGCCTCGACCACGGTGGCGCGCACGTCGCGGATGGGCGCGGGCGCGGGATGCACGAGAAACGAGACGACGTTGGAGTCTTCGGAGGCGGCTTTCTTTGATACGCGGCCGCGCACGATATAGAACATGCGCTCGCCGGAATGGCGGGCCACCTCTTCGGGCTTGACGGGGTCCTGGATTTCCACGCGGTCACCGGCCAGGTAGGCATCCAGCACGGGCCCCGGAATCGTGTACACGGTGGTCAGCGAGCCAGAGGGCGGCGCCTGCGCGCCGGCGGGCGCGAAGCCGCGCAGAATCTCCATGCTGGGCTGCGCGGCGAGACGGGCGCCCTCCACGTCGCGAGTTGGCGGCGTAAACGTGAGCAGGCCGCCGTCGCCCCGCTGGCGCGCGGCAAGGTCTGCGACGGCGGCAGGGATGATGGGATGCGGCGGCTGCGGTTCAGCGGGGGAAGCGCAAGCAGCCTCGAGAAGGGGAATGGCGAGAAAGCAGAGCGCAAAGGCGAAACTCGAAACTCGACATTTGAAACTCGCAGAGCGGCGGAGAAGGCCGGCGCCGGGCTTCGCGGCACGTCCTACCGGATTTCGTTTTTCGAATTTCGTTTTTCGATTCTTCACAGAATGTAACGGCTCAGGTCCTGGTCCTTGACGATGTCCGCGAGCTGCTTCTGGACGTAGGCGGCGTCGATCTTGATGGTCTTCTTCTTGATTTCCGGCGCCTCGAAGGAGATTTCGTCGAGAACCTTTTCCAGGATGGTGTGCAGGCGGCGGGCGCCGATGTTTTCCGTCTGGGAATTCACCTGCGCGGCGAATTTGGCAAGGGAGGCGATCGCGTCGTCGCCGAAGGAGAGTTTGAGGCCTTCGGTCTCCAGCAGGGCGGCGTACTGCTTGATGAGCGCGTTCTTCGGCTCGGTGAGGATGCGCACGAAGTCCGCTTCCGTGAGCGGGGTGAGCTCGACGCGGATGGGAAAGCGGCCCTGGAGTTCGGGGATCAGGTCGGAAGGCTTGCTCACGTGGAAAGCGCCCGCGGCGATGAACAGGATGTGCTCGGTGCGAATCATGCCGTAGCGGGAATTGACCGTGGTGCCTTCCACGATGGGCAGGATGTCGCGCTGCACGCCCTCGCGGGAGACATCGGGGCCGTGGCCGGACTCGCGGCCGGCGATCTTGTCCACTTCGTCGATAAAGATGATGCCCATTTGCTCGGCGCGGTCCACGGCCATGCGGGTGACCTGGTCCATGTCGATGAGTTTGTTTTCTTCTTCCTGAATCAGGTACTCGTAGGCGTCGGCCACGCTCATCTTCCGCTTCTTTTTGGACTGGCCGAAGAAATTGGAGAGCATGTCGCGGACGTTGATATCCATTTCCTCGACGCCCTGGCTGGAAACGATTTCGAAGGCGGGGGTGGAGCGTTCGCGCACTTCGACTTCGACCATGCGCGTATCCAGTTTGGCGTCGCGGAATTGGGCGCGGAGCTTTTCGCGGGTGCGCGCGTACTGCTCCATGCGGTGCACTTCGTCTGCGGGGCTCGAAGGGCCCGGCGAGCTTGAGGGGCCTGAGGGGCCCGATGGGCCCGATACAGAACCGCCCACAGTGAAAGAAGGGCCGGCGCCGGCGCCGCCGACTGTTGCAGCGCCAGGCGACGAGTACGAGGGC
>DATFZR010000025.1:0-4230 GCA_035314265.1 Candidatus Acidiferrales bacterium | reverse complement strand
CGCGGTGAGGCGTTTATCCCAGGGCGCGTTGAAGAGGACGATTTTCCCGGCTACGCCCTCGCGGCCGCGCGCTTCGAGGTCGGCGAAATCGCGGACGACTACGACATCGGCGGTGATTCCTGCGGGCGGAGTGCCGTTGCTGCCACCGAGGGCGGTGAGTACGATTTTTTGTTCTGTCCCGGGCGCTTGGCCGGGATACTCGGTGAGGGCGCCCGTTTCCACGCCACGCACCCAGTGCGGCACGTTTGTTTTTTCGAGTGTGACGTCGAGACCCAGCTTCCGCATCTCCGCGCCCACGTATTCGGCGGCAAACTGGGCCTGCGGCGAGCCAGCGAGGCGCGGGCCAATGTTGTTGGACAGGTGGCGGACCTCTTTGTAGGCGTAGTCGCTGGCGAGCGCGGCTTGCAGGACGCGCTCCATTTCCGCGCGCAGCTCGGCGGTGATGGCGGGCTTCTGCGCGGGCGGCGCGACGGCCGTCTGCGCGAGCAGCGGGAGCAGGATGGCCGACGAGGGAATCAGGAATACTGCAACCAGCACACATCTACGGAGCAAATCAGTATGTAGCAAATCAGTATGTAGAAACTCGGGGCGCATGAATTCTCCTCATTTTGGAAGCGTTACGGGGCGATCGTACCCCGTCATCTCCAGGTAGCCCGTTCCATCGACTGCCTGGGCGTGTTCGATGCCGTTCACAATCACGGTGCCTTCCCAATAGGTGGGCCAATTGGGACGGCTGCTCACGAGCTCCTGATTCTCGAGCGGCGTCAGAACGTCGAGTTCGAGCCGCAACGAGGGCACCAGGATGCTCCAGCGCACGGGATAGCTCGCTCCGGTAAGGTCGCTCTGCCAGGCGGTGCCGGGCGCCATCGAGAAATCCGTGGCGCTCAAATGGCGCGCCACGCCGCGGGCATCAACGAACGTTCCGGCGGAGAAGGGGTCGCGGGCGCCATCGCGGCGGCGCAGGCGATAGAGCATCAGCTCCTCGTTGTTTCCGAGCTGAACGCTGATCCAGTCCCATCCCGTCTGCTCGGGCGCGAGCTGGCTGGTAAAGAATTCGTGGTCCATCCAGGCGAGGCCGGAGACGGAGAACTTATTGTCGCCGAGCTCGAGCGTGCCCGTCGCGTCGAGGTGCGTGTAGGAAATGTAGTGCGAGGCCTGGCCGCGCGCCGGGCCCTTCTGGCTGACGCCGCCCGTGCCGTGAATCACCGCGGGCTTTTGCGAGCGCATGGTGAGGCGCAGCGAGAAATCGTCGCAAATGGCTTGGAGGAGCTGCACGGGCTGCTCGCCCGGCTTGGCTTGGTCAAAGCGCACTTCCCAATTGCCGTTCCAGATGAGGCCGGTGGAGGCATCCGCGCCGGCCAGTCCGGGGCCCGCCCGGTTCAGGCGCTCGGTGTGGAGGAAGTTTTTGCCGTCGAGATCGGAAAGGGCCAGGTGGGCGAGGAAGAGTTCGTTGACGTCCCACGGGGATGTGGCGGGATCGGGCGCTGCGCGCCGTGCGATCCCCTGGCGGAAGAAGGTCAGCTCGAAGCCGAAGCGGCGGCCGTCCTCCGCGCGCACGTTTCCGGTGTAGTACCACCACTCGGTCTGGTAGCCGGGATGATTGAAGTGGTCGCGGGGAAATTCGTAGCGATAGCCGGGCAGGGCCAGCTCCCATTGCTCGGGCCCGCTGCGCGCGGCGAGCGGCGGCAGCAGTAGGAGGGCCGCGGAACAGGCGGCCAGGAGGCGGGCTGCGCGGCGATGGAGTGCGCGCGTCATTCTTCGTGAATCACTTCGATCGGCACCAGCCGGGCGGCCGCGCGCGCCGGATACAAAGCGGCCAGCAGCGTGGCGACATAAATGCCGCTGAGCGCCGCCAGCAGGAGCAACGCGGGCCAGTGATACTGAATCGTCCAGCCGAAGGACTGTTTATTCACCACGTAGATCAGAATCAACGAGAGCAGAACGCCGAGCACGAGGCCCGCGATGTTTGCAATCAGGCCGAGCAGGCCGGCTTCAAACAGGATCAGCCGCCGCACCTGTTGCCGCGACGCTCCCAGGAATTGCAGCAGGCCGAGCTCGCGCCTGCGGTCAATCACCACAGCCAGCAGCGCACCGGCAATGCCCACCACGGCCACTAGAATAGCAATGGCCTCGAGTGCGTAGGTGATTGCGAACGTGCGGTCGAAAATGCGTATGGCCTGGGCGCGAATCTCGCGGTTCAGAAAGATGCTCACGTGGCGCCCCGCCAGGGCGTGGACGATGGCCTGCCGCGTTTTTTCCGCGCCGGCTCCCGGCGCGAGCATGATGGCGAGGTTTGAAGGCGCCTGTCCCGGCAGATATCGCTCTAATGTGGAGCGATCCATCACGATCAGACCAGCCTCGCTGCCATAGTCGTAGAAAATGCCCAGCACGGTAAACGGAACCACGCGATCGCCCAGGGGCACCCTCAGCGCATCGCCCACGCGCACGTGATGTTTATTGGCAAACGGCTCGCTGACCACCACCGTGTCGCCCGCTGTAAGCCGCGAAAGGATGGACGCGCGATCGCCGGAAAGAAAATGCAGGCGATCGGAACGCGCCATCATGGAAACCTCGCTGGCGCCGAGGGTGGCTGGAAGTCCCGCGTAGCTGATGGAATACCCGCGAAAGCTGGCCACGGTGGCGACGCCGGGCACGCGCGCTACGATCTCTTCTGTATCCGGCGCGAGCGTGGGATGGCGGTCTGCGGCCGGGGGCACGGCGGCGCTCAGATAGAGGTCGGCGGGCAACTGGTCTGTCATCCAGACTTCCACGGTGCGGCGGAAACTGGACACCATGATGCCAACGCTGGCCATCATGGCCACGGCGGTGGCGAGCGCGGCGGCGAGCACTCCCGTGCGGCGCAGGGATCCGGCCAGACTGCGTGAGGCGAGCAGGGGTTCGACGCTGCGGCCTACCCTCGCGCGGAAGAAGCGCGCGGAGGCGGCAGTGGAGGCCGCTACCAGCGCAGGCATGGCCAGCGCCGCGGCCGCCACCAGCAGCAGCGCCGCCAGGTATCCGAACAGCGGCGTGGTTCCAATCGGAGGCAGCAGGGAAGTGACCAGCGCGGCGACGGCGAGCACGGCGGCGATCGCGGCGTCACGGACTTTGCGCACACGCGTGCGGTATTCCCGCGCGCCGCGCTCCATGGCTTCCACGGGAGTGACGCGCGCCGCCTCGAGTGCCGGGGCCAGCGCGGAAAAGAGCGCTACGCCGAGGCCTACCGCGAGGCCGAGCAACACGGCTGCCGGAGAAAGCGTGATAGGCGCCGGCGCGCTGCTCACGTAGAGCGATTGCACCGTCGCGCCCAGCAACTCCACCGCGCCCGCGGCCATCACGCGCGCCAGCGGAATGCCGACGGCTGCGCCCGCCAGCCCGAACACGGCTCCCTCGGAGAGGAAGGCGAGCAGCACCTGAGCGCGCGAGGCGCCCAGCGCGCGAAGAACGCCGATTTCGCGGCGCCGGCGCACGACAGATACGGAGATCGTGTTGTAGATCAGAAACGCGCCCACGATCAGCGCGATGTAGCTCAGCAGGCGCAGATTCCAACGGAAGGCCGCGAGCATTTTCCGGTTTTCATCGGTTCTGGCGCCGGAGCGGTCCACTTGCGCGCCCGGCAGTTGCGCGGCCAGCAGCGCCTGGTATTGCGCGACGTCGCTCCCGTCCGGCAGATGCACGAGAATGCGATCCAGCCTGCCCGCGCGGCCTAGTTCGCGCTGCGCCGCGCCGATGTCCATCACCACCGTGCGGCGGAACTGCACGGTATCCGGAAGGTCCGGGAGAATGCCGGCGACACGATATTGGCGCTCCGCGTCGCCCACCTGCAGACGAAGGGTCTGCCCGGGGGCGAGGCCGAGGTCCGGCCCCACCCACACAGAGGTTTTCAAATCGGGAAGCGCCGGTGAGGATTGAGGCTGCGGCATCGCCGCGCGCTGGCCCGATGCGGTTGCGAACGCGCTTCCAATCCCCGCCTCCGCCACCAGGTCCAGGCCCACCAGCGGCACCACTTCGCGGCTCGGATGGATCACTGCAAAGTCTTCCATCCGCGCCGTCAGGTGCAGTGGGTAGGGCATTCGAGCGAGGCGCGCGTAGAGCGATTCCGGCGCGCCGCCCAGCGCGGTGATTTCTAGGTCTTCTTTTCCTACCAGTGTTTCGAGCGAGGCGTTGAACGAGCCCGCGGCTGCGCGGCCTGCCAGTTCGATGGCCAGCACCACGGCCACTCCCAGGGCGACG
>DATFZR010000024.1:0-5987 GCA_035314265.1 Candidatus Acidiferrales bacterium | reverse complement strand
GACTGGATATCAGCCGATCCCAGGAGTTCCTCGGCGGGATGTCCGACGACCCACTTCTGTTCGAAGCTCTCGACGTAGCGCTGAGCGAGTAGGCCGTAGTCGGCCAATCCCCGTCTCTTTGCGCGAGCCATCTGGGGAGTGAACATCAAGAGTGGACCGAGTATGGCCAGGACGAAAAAGGCTACAAAGCCTCCAGCCTGTAACTTGAAGGACAGCAAGCTTTCCCCACGGTAAAGCACCCGACTGGCAACCACACCAGCAAGCATGGCGCCCTGAGCGAAAAGGATGGGGCCGAAGGCGTAAACGCTCTTGCCCAGAAAGGCGAGACCGGCGCAACGATCGGGGTGAGTCGGAACGAGGTGCAGGTCGATTCTGGAGACCTGCCAGAGAAAGCGATACCAGATGAAGAACCTCAAATACCAGCGCAGGAGGATGAACTGTAGGATAGGAATGCTGATGAACACATACCAGAAGCCGGCGGGGGTCAGGTTCCAGCGTCCGCCGGGCTCGGCATACCAGGTCGCAGTGTCAAGCCCGACGCGACTGTTCCAGATCCAGACGCCAACCGTGTAGACAAAGAGCAACAGGCTGCATTCAACGGGGATGGAATTACGCAGTCGGACAGCCGATTCGATGGCCCTCTCAAACCGCGGAAGGTCTTGGAGCGAAACTATACGCCGCTCGACGAAGCGGCGCACAACGGGACTTATCCGCGAATGAGCAATCAACTCGGCAGCGATGAGGACCGGAAGTGCGATGAGGAATCGGACCTGCACTTCGACGTCGTGTAGGAAGAAAAGCCGGCCGAGGTTCCCTGCCGAGGAGCCGAGCGTGGCTAGGAGCAACAGCGGCAGCCATACGACCAGCGTGATAGTGAGCAGCCTGCGCTTCAGGAGCTCTAAGTGATCCCCCTCGAGATGGAACCTCCGAAGGAGCTGGAAGACAGGGCCGCCCAGTACCAAGGAAAAATCCTGTGGCTGCTCAAGAAAATTCGGCTCGGTCATTTTGTGCAGCTCCTACTCAACGAATTTTCTAGTTTCCGTGCTAGACGCAGGACTTCAACTTTACCGCGTCATGATCTCCCGAAATGGGCGGCCTAGAAACTATCAATGCTAGCAGAGCGACACTCAATCCGGGGATCTCAGCGTGTCGCTTCGCCACGCAGCCGGAAGGAGCCTGTCACAGGCCGCGTTTCCAGGAGGCCAGCCGCGAAGCGTTCACTTTGCCGCCCGGAGGATATGGCCGCCCTTTTCCGCATTAGGCCCCGCATGGTTCGGAAAGAAGCGCGCGCGAATCTGCGGCGGCCCCATATCCTCGATTTCTCCGAACCCCAGGGCTCGCAGCTTCTCGTGCAGCATCGGCGGATCGAAATGCGTGAGCCACTTCTCTCCCAGGGCCTCCACGTGCGCTGCTCCCCGCTCATAAACGGCGCGCGCCTCTCCCGTAAGTGCCTCCGGCGGATCGCTATAGTCGAACACCACGTGTGCGCCGGGCAGGCTGGCGATAAAGCCCAGGGTCGTCCAAATGGCCTGCTCCGTGAGGTAGGGAACTACCCCCAGCCACGTGAAGAAGGCCGGTTGCGCAGGGTCAAATCCCGCAGCCGCCAGCGCCTGCGGCAGCGTCTCGCGCTCGAAATCAATCGGTGCAAACGTCAGCCAGGCGGGCAGAGGGATGCCCGCCGCCGCGAGCCGCTCCCGCTTCCAAGCCTGCGTAGCAGGATGGTCCACCTCAAAGATTCGCGCCCTCTCGCCGAGCGGGCTGCGATACGCGTAGGTGTCCAGCCCTGCCCCGAGCACCACAACCTGCCGAACGCCACGCTCGCAGGATGCCAGGAGAGCGTCTTCGGCAAAACGCGTCCTCACGGCAATAAAAAGCCGCATTCTTCGCCGGGAAGGCTGCTCGCTCGCTTCGCGCGCGATGCTTTCCGCGTCCTGGCCCAGAATCGGGATGGCTAGCGGATCGGCGAAGATCCTGCCTTCTTCAAGAATCTGGTGGACAGCGCGATGCGTGGCTGCGGCAAGCGCGGTTCGGCTTGCTTGTCCCGTTTGCACGATCCGAGTTTACCAGCGGCCTCGGCGGCACGGGGAGCAGGGAAGTGTTCAGGGAGGTGCGGGAGAAGTAACCGCGCGAGCGGGGCTCCTGCAAAATCCGCGCGCCCGCCGATAAGCCGCGCGATATACTGCGGCGCCATGGCCGTCATCATCTCCATGCTGCGCGGCGTGAACCTGGCCCAGCACCACCGCGTCAAGATGGACGCGCTGCGCGCCCTCTACCAATCCCTCAAATTGCGCGACCCGCAAACTTTCATCCAGAGCGGCAACGTGCTCTTCCGCACGGAAGAGAAAGACCTGGCCCGGCTGGCCGCGCGCATCCAGAAGGGAATCGAGACTAAATTCGGATTCCGCTCCGATGTGATCCTCCGCACCGTTGCGGAAATGAAAGACGTGATTCGCAGAAACCCGTTTGCCGCCCGGCGCGGGATTGACCCCAGAAAACTCCTGGTCACCTTCCTGGCCACCGGCCCTGGCGCGGAGATCCGCCGGCAGTGCCTGGCCATCAAGGCCGATCCCGAGGAACTCCACATCGATGGCCGCGAACTCTACATCTATTTCCCAAACGGGGTCGCGCGGCCCAAGCTCTCCTGGAGCGTTCTGGAGCGGACGTTAAAGACCACGGGAACGGCCAGAAACTGGAACAGCGTGCAGAAACTGCTGGAGATGGCCCGGAAAATGGAAGCCGAAGACTGAACGCAATGGAATCTAGCGCAAGAGGTCCAGAGAAGTGAAGCGTCTCCCAGCCTTCCCCGCCAAGGTTTCAGACCAAGGCCCCGCTACCAGGTGTTGTACGCAGTCCCCTCAAATGGCGACACCCGGTCCGACGCCGAGTGCACGTCGGTTATCCCCGTCCCCGTCTGGTCCGCGCTCAGCACCACGTCCTCATATTGCGTCTGCCAGTCCTTCTGATTCGTCATCGGGTCCGTGGGCAGAACGCGCATGTAATTCGCGCTCAGCAGCTCGTCAAGCGACGTGGGCGAGCGCTGCTTATCCAGCGTGAACTGGTCAATCGCCTGCCGCAGCGTAAAGAGATCCTG
This sequence comes from Candidatus Acidiferrales bacterium, assembly GCA_035314265.1. Classification (GTDB taxonomy): domain Bacteria; phylum Acidobacteriota; class Terriglobia; order Acidiferrales; family UBA7541; genus JOPF136. Next base: position 2,896 of record DATFZR010000024.1, on the reverse strand, counting down.
CCGGAGTACCGCTTCCTTGCTGCGAGTGATGGAGCGCTCGTAGCGAACCGCGGCCACCCCCAGCAGCACCGTGATGATGGTGATCACCACCATCATCTCGAGCAGGGTGAACCCCGCCATCCGGCGGGCGCCACGGTAAGTCTTGCAATCGCGCGTAATCTTCATCGCCAACCAGCCATCACCAGTCCGAATACCGCGTGCCGTCGCCCGCCGTTGTAGTCGAACGCGAATAAACGTCGAACACGTTTTGCCCGCCCCACGAAGTCGAGTCCAGGTCGTCCTGCGCCGATCGCAAGCCCCATTCCGCGTTTCCGGTCATGGGGTCCACGGGAATCCGGCGCAAAAAGCGAATGCGCTTCGGCGTCTGCGTGCTTCCGAAGGAGGAACTGCTGCCGATGGGCGCGCCGCCGGGGTTGGCGAGGGCCACTCCCTTCACCAGCGTCTGCAGGTCCGGGGGATAGCCGTTCGAATCCGCCGACACGCGGATTTGATTCTTGTCTGCGGCGTCCTTGTAGCGGTCAATGGCCGTGCGTATCTCGCGCAGGTCGCGGCGCAGCTCCGCCTCTTTGTTCGAGCGCACGGTCGCGCGTGCGTAAGGAAGCGCGGCCCCAGCCAGGATCATCAGAATGCCGGTAGCCACGATCAGCTCGACCAGCGTCATCCCGGCTTCCCGCGAGCGGGGCGCCCCGCGATGGCCACGCGGAAATCGCCCAGTGGATTTCGGGCGCGTGCTATGCATGGCCGTGCTCATCCGCTATTGCACCTGGACGCTGGCTTCGGAAGAAACCACAGGGATAGGCTGCTGCTGGGAATTTCGCGCGCTCGCCTGCACGATGCTCAGCGGCGAAGAGCCCTTGGCCACGCCCCGCAGGACGATTCCCAGGATCGTGCCCGTGCCGCTCACGCCTCCCGTGTTGGGCGGGCGTGCGGCGCTGATGATGGCCTGGCCGCGTTCCTTGTCCACGCGCTGCACCAGCGCCACCGGCTGCGTGCCGCCGGAGAGGAAGCCGCCCTGCCGAATCTCCTCCACCATCACCACCGCCGGATTGAACGTAATCAGAACGGGCATCGAGTACAGATCTTTCACGTCTTCGATCACCAGCCCCACCGTCGCGGTTTCCCCAGCCTTCAAGGAGACGGTCGCCGGCTCAAAGCGTAACTTTGTAGGATGCTCCGTGGACGCAGGCGCCGGAATCACCGGCGCAGGCTGCACCGCGGCCACGCCCTGGCCGGCGGCCGGAGCGGTGGGTGCCGCTGGAGGCGCCGGCGCGACGGCAACGGGCGCGGGCGCTGCAACTTCCTGGAGGTGTCGCACCTGAAGATTCGTTTCCGTGCCGGTGCTCAGGGTGCGCAGGTTGTCCGGGGTCAGTTCGGGCAGGCGCACGATCGTTGGCTTCAAAACGATTAAGACTTCGCTTTCCTCGTTCTCCACACTCTCCCCGCTGAAGAAGTAGCGGACAAACGGAATGCTGGCGAAACCGGGCCAGCCGGTCACGCTCTTGGTCTGCGTGCGTTCCATCAATCCGCCGAGCACGCTCACCTCGCCTTCCTTCAGGCGCACGTCGTGTTCGATCTTGCGCTGGCTGATGATGGGCTGCTCGATGCCGCCGATGTTCACGTTGCCGGTAACCGAAGAGACCTCCACCACCACTTTCAGGCTGATTTCCCGGTTCAGGTGCACGCGCGGCGTCACGTCAATGTTCACGCCCACGTCCTGATACTGGAACTGCGTGTTCACCAGCGGGTTGATCACGCCGGCGGTGCTGGTTGTGGCGCCCAGTCCGGCCTGGAAGCTGCCCGTGGCCACCGGGATGCGGTCGCCGATTTTCAGCTTGGCGGACTGCCCGTCCACCACGCGAATCTCGGGGTCGTCGATGATCTTGGTGTTGGAATCTGTAAGCAGGGCCATCGCGCTCGCGCCGGGCAGAGAGATGCTGTAGTCCGCGCTCGAAAGATGCCCCAGTTCTTGCAGTGTGATGGTGGGCAGGCTGGGGGTCGTGGTGCCGTTGTTGCTCGTACTCCCCGAGTTGGAAGTGCTCGTGGCGTTGTTGGGTGCGAACGTCAGCACCGCGCTCGATCCCGGAGTGATTCCCAAATCCCGCATGCGGTCCGTCCGCGCCTGGAGCACAGACACTTGCACCAGCACTTCCGGCTTCGCGCGGTCCACGTCGCGCAGTACTTTTTCCACCACCGCAATCTTGTCCGGCGTATCGCGAATCACGATCGCGTTCTGCGCCGTGATTTGCTGGATGCGGTGCAGGTCCGCAATCTGCCGCAGCCCCGCGACGATTTCCGTCAGCTCCTGCGGCTGCACCGTATTCGAGAGGTAGAAGGTCTTGACGATAAAGTCGTCGTAGTCCTTGCGCTTCTGGGCCTGCTCCGGCACAACGAAAATAATCGTCGGCGTCACCGGCTTCCAGAATGTCTTGCTCTCCAGCGCCACCACGTCGAGCGCCTGCTCGATGTTTACGTTCGTCAGCTCCGTCGTGATGCGGCGCGACTGGATGTCCGGGTCAAAGATCACGGTCAGGCCGGCCAGCTTGCCGATGGTTTCGTAGACGATGCGCGAGTCATTCGTCATTTTCAGGTTCACTTCGCGAATCGTGGGCTTCAGGTCGGGCGGCCGTTCGAGTAGCCGCGAGTCATCGAGCTGCCCCGGCACGGGAGCGGGGGGCGCGCCTTGCAGGCTCGGCTTGCCCGCGATGATGTCCAGGGCCTTTCGCGCTTCCTGCCCGGCGATCGGGCTCGAGGGGTCGATGGCCATGGCCTTTTCAAACTCGGCCAGGGCGATCTTCGGCTCGCCCTTCTCCATCTGTTTTTGCCCTTCCTTCACGTGGGCGGCGCCGGCCTCAAAGCGGATCTGGCTTACTTTCAGCTTGTATTCGATGTTCAGGGG
>DATFZR010000023.1:0-6788 GCA_035314265.1 Candidatus Acidiferrales bacterium | reverse complement strand
ATTGACGCTCCGCCTGGAGACGGCGGAAAGCCTCCTCGAGAGCGCCGGAGGAGACGCCGACGCGCTCGCGCAGTGCGCGAACGGACTCGTCGAGACGGAGCAAGCCGCGGTCAAAGAGGCAAACCCGGTCGGAGAAACCTTCGGCGATTTCCAGAATCTGGGTGGAGTAGATGATGATGGCGCCCTTTTCCGCGGCCTGCCGGGCGTACTGCTTGAAGACGGCCATGCCGACGGGGTCCATGCCGGAGGTGAAGGGCTCGTCCAGAATCCAAAGCTCGGGGCCGACGGAAAGAAGAGCGGCCAGCGCAGTCTTGTAGGCCTGGCCGCGCGATAACACGAGAATCGGACTCTCCGCGGAAGTGAGAATGTCGAGCTGGTCGAGACAGGCGACGACGCGGTCTTCGATATGGCCGGGCGCCACCTGATAGAGGCGAAGAACCATGGCGATGTGCTGAATGACCGTCATGCGGGGGAAAAACATTGGGATGTCTGGAATGAAGAAGATGCGGCGGCGCTGCTCCTGCTGACCGCGACGAAGAGGCGTGCCGTCGAGAAGGATCTCGCCGGAGCTTGGGACCATTACGCCGGCAAGGCAGCGCAACAGAGTGGTCTTTCCGGCGCCATTCGGGCCGAGCACGGCGACGATCTGGCCGGGCTCGAAGGTCGTGGACATTTCGCGCAGCGCGTGGCGACGGCCGAAGCGTTTGGAGAGCTTGTCGAGCTGGATATGCACTAGACGGTTGTTCTCCCCCGGGAGAGGAAGCTATGTAAGTGCGAAATCATATCATCGGGGTGGGAAGGGCTGGAGGGGGGCGGCAGGGGCGAAGGGGTACGGCAAGGAAAAGAACGAGGGAGGGACGCGCGACGGGTAACCTATCTTGCTGGCTATGACTGCGGGGCGGCTGAGAATGAGTGGCGTTCGGGGCGCGGAGAAGACGCGGCAGCAAGCTGCCGCGAGGAAGAGCGGCGGCCCTTACTTCGTCAGGGTAAACAAGCCGCCGCACTCCACACTGGCGCTACTCGCGCGCTACCGCGGGAGTATGGAGCGGGTGGCTATGTAGTGGAGGACGCGGAGATGGATTTGGTGGATGATTTGATCGGACCAGAGGCGCCAGTAGGCGGCGGGCCACATGCTGTGGCGATACCAGGTGGTGCCTTCGAGCAGGGTGCGACCGCCGGGTAACGGAGTGAGATGGAATTGGCCGCCGCGGGAGACCAGAAAGCCGCGGAGATGAGGCGGCGTGACGCGTTCGTAGGGCGTCCATTCGGCGAGCGGGGCTGGGTTGGACTGGACGGAAAACTTCAGAAGGAGCGGGGCGTCACACACTTCGATTGGTTCCACGAAGGCGCCGGTGGAAAACACACAATGACGGATGGCGCCGGGACCCGTGCCGGTGATTTCCGCGCGTATGGGATAGGCGACGCCGGCGCGGAACAGGAGTTCCTGCGGAGGCGGCAGTTCGGCAAAGGCGACCACGTTGGGCCAGACGGCTTCGGGCGGGGCGTCCACTTCAACGGATGAGGTGACGGCGAACGTGGGTGGCTCCGGGGCGACGCCATGCTCGAGCGCCATTCCGGCGGGCACGACGAGAAGCACCAGACTCATCATGGCGGCGGCCGTTTCCGGCAGGCCGCGCCAGCGCTGGATGGAGTAGGCGAGCCCCCCGCCGAGCACGGAAAGCGCGAGCGCGAGAGGCGCGGCCATCAGCAGGCACATCACCCCTTCAAAGGCGTACACGAGGAGCGCCAATCCCAGGAGCATGGGAGAAAGACAGGCCACGCCCATGCAAGAAAGACCGGGGCGAAGCTCGTGGTGGCAGTAAATCATCACGGAGAGAAAGCCCATCATGAACGGGACGCCGCAGAACAGGCCCCAGCCGTAGGTGGTGAGCACGCTCGTCGAGAGGAGGACGAGGAGCAGGCCGATGACGAGCGCGAGCATGGCGCCGGCAAATGCGCTGCCCGCGCCGCTGCGGGGAATCATACGGTCCAGCAGAGTCTGAGGACGTGGCGGCCCGGGAGCGGCCAGCAACGGGTGCGGCGGTTTCTCCTGGGACGGCGTGCAGCAGAGGAAAATGAAAAACAACACGTTGAAGATGGGCAGGAAGAAGAACAGCACCAGCCAGGCGGGCAGCGCGGCATCACGCAGGCGGGCGAGCGTGAGACAAACGCCGGCCCAGATGAACGGCAGCGCCAGTGCAACCATGGCCAGCAGGAATTTGTACTCGCCGGGTTCGAGGCTGGTGAAGGCCACAAGGCGGTCGAACGGCAGCCAGTAATTGAAAGCCACCCCGCCATGACGAAATACAACGGTGGCGAGCAGGATATCGAGCGACTGCTTCAAAATCCCCAGGACGATCCCGGCTATGACAAAGGGCTGCCGAGCGATGGTTCCTTCGCCGCGGAGGATGCGGGCGGCGGAGGTCACAGTGCTCCGCCCCGCGTGCCGGGGAGGCTGGGGGAAGCCTTTCGGCGGGACGCGCCCGGAAGGGCGCAGGCGGCGGAGAGGCGATGGCGGTTGCGCGCTACCCAGCGATAGGCCGCGCGAACGAGCGGCATGACGCCGGGCAGGCGCGTGAGCAGGGTGAAGGGCCGCGTCCACCAGATCTGGCGCGCGAGGAAGACCATGGCGTCGGCGCCGCCGTAGAGAACGTCGTCCGCGGTGAGGACGCGCATTTCATGCAGCAAATCCTTTTCGGGCATGGCCAGGCGCTGGCGCACCCAGGGGGCCTGGAGGGGAGCGAGGTGGAAGCCGCGCGAGCCGACGCGTCCGATACGGGCCAGACGCCAGGCCCAGCGGGTACAGAAGCCACAGTCGGCGTCGTAGAGAATCCAGCCGCGGGCCGGCTCAGCCACCCACATGGTGGAGGGTCGCATGGCGGCTCAATTCTCTGTCTCGCCGTTGGTGCGACCGCCTCCGGTGGACGTCTCCGCTCCGCGGGAGAGCGCTCCAGGAATGATGCGGCGCATCTGGCCGCGCAGCTTTGCGAAGCGGCGCAGGGAGCCGGTGGGCAGGGCGCGCACTTCTTCGTAGAGCGAAGACATGGATTCGAGAAATTCGAGCATGGCCAGGAGGCGCTCGCGCATGTGCTTATCGCCCGCGGCGGTCTCGCGGGCGAGCTGCACGCATTCGCGGAGGACGGCGAGCGTGGGGTCCATTTCGCGGCGTTTGCGCTCCTGGGCGATGATGCGGAACATTTCCCACACGTCGGGGAGGGAGACGAAATGGTCGCGGCGATCTCCCAGCAGGTGAACGACGCGGACGATGCCCCAGCCTTCGAGCTCGCGCAGGGATGTGGAGACGTTGGAGCGGGCTACGCCGAGCGTGGCGGCGATTTCTTCAGCGGGGAGCGGGTCTGGCGAGAGATAGAGGAGCGCGTGGATCTGGGCGACGGTGCGGTTGACGCCCCAGCGCGTGCCCATTTCACCCCAGTGGAGAATGAATTTCTGTTGGGCGGGAGAGAGTTTCATGACGGCCTCCGTTCTCTTCGGACAGTTCTGTTATGACAGAATGTACAGGAAGGACAGCCGGGTGTCAAGGGGATTTAGGGAGGGGCGTGGGGGGGTTGTCTGGGGTTGTCCCCTGCGTTGAGACACGCAGTTAAGAGACGCTTTGGGGTGGGACAACGCGACGTCAGGTAAACGGGTGCCGTACACAAGAAAGAGGGCGCAGCCCTTCCTGCGTCAGGATAAACAGGCGGCGCCCCTACGGCTGGGGCTTCTTTGCGGCGCGGCGGGCGACCTCGTGGGCCAGGTAGCGGCGGAGGTCGGCGCGCATGGTGGTTAGTTCCATGATGTCGCGGAGGTCGGCCAGGGGGATATCGGGGAGGAAGGCCATGATGCGGGCGAGCGGCGTGAGCGGGTGGCGGAGGAGGGCGATGCGGACGTTCGGAGAGATGGACCATTTGGGGTGACGCGAGATGGCGTTGACGACGCGGGCGGAAAGATCGGAGCGCGAGAGCACGCGGGTGATCTGGGCTTCGTTCAGATGGGCGTTTTCGAGGGCTGGAGCGAGGGTGGTGGGCAGGCCTTCCGCGAGCAGGGCGGCAGCAACGCGCGGGGGACCGAGCCTGGCGAGCGTGATTTTCTGTCCGATGGGCAACTGCGCGAGGCGGTTGAGGACCAGGTCTTCCGCGACGCGGCGCACTTCCGCGATTGCGGAGGGGAGCAGGCTGATCCTGGCGAGGTCGAAAAGAAAAAGCTGGCGGACGCAGGCGAGGGCAATCAGGCGCGGCGTGTGGGGATGCCGGGCCAGGCGCAGCTTTACGGGATAGGCGCGAATCCATTCGGCGCGCTGGGCCACGCGGCGGAGGAGCTCGGCGGGCGCGTCAACGCGCTCGATCAGGCGGCAGAGCAACGATTCATCGAGGGCGGGATTTTCGAGAGCGGCGAAGAGGGTCTGCGGGTCGGCGGAGCCGATGAGCACCTGAAGGACTTCGCGCGGGGCAGTATGTGGCACTGCGTGTGGATCCGGGCGTGGACCCAGGTGTGGATCCGGTTGGGCCGCGCCGCGCGCCATCAGCGGATTCCTGCTCCGCGGGAGGCGCGCTCCTCCATGCGTCCGGCGTGGGCCCTGCGCGCAGCGGCGCGTGCGGGGGACATTTCCGGGTGGCGAATGCGCGCGCCACGGGCGGCGCTGTGCACGAGGGCTTCAAAGGCCTGGTCGAGCAGCGCGCTTACGCCGAACACGCCGCCGGACAGCGCGACGAGGAATTCCTGGTCGGCCACTTCCATGCGGCGGGCCACGCTGAGCACGAGTTGCGAAAGGGAGAGCGCCGCTCCGAAGAGGATTTCGCGCGCGGGAGTGTCTCCGGCTTCCGCGGCTTCGGCGACGAGCGGAAAGATGCGCGGAAAGACTTCGTCGGGGCCGGCGGCGATGCGCTCGAGCAGGGCGCTCCAATTGGCGCAATCGAGAGCGGCGGGGATGGCATCGGCGAGAGCGGTGACGGGAGCGAGCGCGTCGCGGGCGCGGGCCACGGCGGCCACGCCGCGGCGGCCGATATCGAAGGCGCTACCCTCATCGCTCACCCAGGGCCCGTCGCCACCGGCGCGCACCAGGCGGCCCTGCGCGGTACGGCCCAGGGCGGCGGAACCCGTTCCGGCGACGACGACGACTCCAGGACCTGCGCCGAGGCCGGCGTCGAGCGCGATTTCCAGATCCGTACAGACGTGAACGTGGGCGAAAGGAAACGTCTGGACGAGAAAACTCATGATGTGCTTGACCACGCGGGGCTGGCCGGCTCCGGCGATTCCGGCGCAGACGCCTGCGACGGATGCGGCGCCTACTTGTTTCGAGGCCAGGGCCTTTTCCGCCGCGGAGCGCAGGGAGGCCTGGGCGCGCTCGAATCCGGCGCGGAGCGGATTGGACGGGCCGGCGCTGTGCTGGGCGAGGACCTCGCCCTTCGAGTCGAGCAGCACGCAATCGGTCTTGGTGCCGCCGCCGTCAAATCCCAGGAAATATTCTTCGCGATCGGCCATTATTGATTCGCCTGCACTGACATGCTTCAAACCTTTTTCGCGCTTCCATAGTATCGCGCCACCGCCTATGCTTTCGGGCCGTGACCGGCACGATGCCCATTCGAGCAGCGGACTTCGCCGTTCTGGCGCTCTACCTGGGCGGCATCACCCTGTTCGGAATCAGGTTCCGCCGGGGCCAGGCCAGCGTGCGCGACTACTTTCTGGGCGGGCGGAACACGCCGTGGTGGGCGCTGGCCGCGTCTATCGTGGCGACGGAAACCTCGACGCTCACCATCATCGGGACGCCGGGAATCGCGTTCGCCGGCACGCTGGGATTTCTGCAGCTCGCGCTGGGATACATCCTGGGACGCGTGCTGATCAGCGTGCTGTTTCTGCCCGCCTACTTCCGCGGTGAATTCTACACGGCCTATGCGCTCATTGAAAAAAGATTCGGAGGAAGGACGCGGCGCGTGGCGGCGGTGACGTTTCTGGGCACGCGGGCGCTGGCGGAGGGGGTGCGGCTGAACGCCATCGGAAAAGTGGTGAGCGTGGCGTTCGGCACGGGCAGCCGGCTCTCCGTGGCGCTGGTGACGGCGCTGACGCTGGTGTACACGTTTGAGGGCGGGATGAAGGCGGTGATCTGGACGGACCTGGTGCAACTGGCGCTGTATCTGGCGGGATCGGCCACGGCGTTCTGGCTGCTGCTGGGGAAAATTCCGGGCGGGTGGGGCGAGGTGGTGAGCGCGTCCGCGGCGGCCGGGGGGAAACTGCGGGTCTTCGATTTTTCGACCAGCCTGACGCAGGCCTATACGTTCTGGGCGGGGGTGATTGGGGGAACATTCCTGACGCTGGCCAGCCACGGGACCGACCAGACCATCGTGCAGCGCCTGCTGGCGGCGCGAAACCTGCGCGACAGCCAGAAGGCGATTCTGGTGAGCGGGCTGGTGGTGTTCGTGCAGTTCGCGCTGTTCCTGGTGGTGGGCGTGATGCTGTTCGTTTACGCGCAGCACGCCCCGCTGGCGGCGCCGCAGGGCGACCCCGACAAAATCTTTCCCGCGTTTGTGGTGAGCCAGATGCCCGTGGGCGTTGCGGGGCTGGTGATCGCGGCGATGTTTGCGGTGGCCATGTCTAACGCGAGCGGATCGCTGAACTCGCTGGCGTCTTCGAGCGTGATGGATTTCCACTGGCTGCGCGGGCTGGGCGGCGACCACGCGAGCGACGACCCGGCGCGGCTCGTGCGGCTCTCGCGCGGAATCACGCTGGTGTGGGGCGTGGCGATCGGCGGGCTGGCGCTGATGGAATGGAAGAGCGTGCTGGTGGCGGGGCTCTCC
>DATFZR010000022.1:0-2404 GCA_035314265.1 Candidatus Acidiferrales bacterium | reverse complement strand
GCGGCAATCACGCGGATCCCCAGCCCCAGTGACTCGCTCTCGTTCAGCGTGCCGACTTCCCCGTTCTTCGTGGAGAGGTCGCGCGAGCGGATGTCCATCACGCGCGCCTCGGCATAGGTAGCGCCGCGCCGGCGGGCCGTCTCGATAGCGATGTTTGCGAGGTCAAACATGTACGTTTGGCCGCGGGCCCTAGCAGCAGGACCGCGGAGAAAGCCTTTCGTATGTACATAGGTGCGCTGCCCCCAGAAGCAAGCGCGATCGAAAACGCCGAGGTTCCTGGGCGGCCGAAGCCGTGCTTGTTGGAGCGCCAGTCGAAAACTGGTCCGCTGGATTCTGCTTACGTGCCTTCCTGCCAGGACGCGAGGTAGTGTTCCTGCTCGGTGGAGAGCTTGTCGATCTGGATGCCCATGGAGTCGAGCTTGAGCCGGGCAATCTGCTTATCCAGGTGCTCGGGCACGGAATATACGGTGGGCTTCATTTCCTTGTGATGCTGCGCCATGTATTCGGCGGAGAGCGCCTGGTTGGCGAAGCTCATGTCCATGACGGATGCGGGATGGCCTTCCGCTGTGGCCAGGTTGACCAGCCGGCCTTCGCCGAGCACGAAGATCTTGCGCCCGTCCTTGAGCTGAAATTCCTCGACCAGGGGACGCGCCTCGCGCTTTGAGGTGGCGAGCTTTTCGAGCGCGGGAAGATCAATCTCCACGTTGAAGTGGCCGGAGTTGGCGAGCACGGCGCCGTCTTTCATCAGCTGGAAGTGATCCGAGACGAGCACGCCCTTGTTGCCGGTTACGGTGACGAAAATATCGCCCAGCTTTGCCGCTTCGCGCATGGGCATCACGCGGAAGCCGTCCATGGCGGCCTCGATGGCGCGCGTAGGATCCACTTCCGTAACGATTACGTCGGCGCCCAGGCCCTTGGCGCGCATGGCCACGCCGCGTCCGCACCAGCCGTAGCCGGAAACCACGAACTTGAGCCCGGCGATCAGCAGGTTGGTGGCGCGCAGGATGCCGTCAATGGTGGATTGCCCGGTGCCGTAACGATTGTCGAAGAAGTGCTTGGTCAGGGCGTCGTTCACGGCGATTACCGGGAACTTGAGCGTGCCGTCTTTGGCCATGGCGCGCAGGCGGATGACGCCCGTGGTGGTTTCTTCCGTGCCGCCGATCACGTTGGGCAGCAGTTCGGTGCGCTTGGTGAGCAGGATGGTCACCAGATCCGCGCCGTCGTCCATGGTCATCTGCGGCTTGTGATCGAGCGCGGCGGCGATGTGCGAGTAATACGTGGCATTGTCTTCGCCCTTGATCGCGTACGTGGGGATGCCGAAATCCTTGACGAGCGAAGCGGCCACCTCGTCCTGGGTGGAGAGCGGGTTCGAGCCGCAGAGCACCACGTCTGCCCCGCCGTCGCGCAGGGTGATGGCCAGATTGGCCGTCTCACTGGTCACATGCAGGCATGCGGAAACGCGCAGGCCCTTGAGCGGCTTCTCCTTGATGAAGCGTTTGCGGATCAGTTGCAGCACGGGCATCTGCTGATTCGCCCATTCGATCTTGCGCTTGCCGCGCTCGGCCAATGCAATATCTTTCACGTCGCCAGGCAGGCGTTCCGTTGTAGTCACACGAATCTCCTTCTGCGTTTTGAATGTGTTGCGATGAAAATGCGTTTGTCGCGGGCTCAGCGGCGCGCAGCCACCTCGGCAGGGGTGAGCCCGCCGGATTGCCGGAGCGCTTCCGCCTTGCCGGTCTGCTCCCAGGTAAAGCCGGGCTCGCGGCGCCCGAAGTGGCCGTAAGCGGCCGTGGCGCGGTAGACGGGCCGGCGAAGATTGAGCGTTTCGATGATGCCCTTCGGAGTGAGAGAAAAATTCTCGCGGATGATATCGGTCAGCTTTTCGTCGGGAACCACGCCGGTGCCGAACGTATCGGCCATCACGGAAACGGGGTCGGCCACGCCGATGGCGTAGGCGAGCTGGACTTCCACCTTGCGGGCCAGGCCCGCGGCCACCAGATTCTTGGCGATGTGCCGCGCCATATAGCAGGCGGAGCGGTCCACCTTGGTCGGGTCTTTGCCGCTGAAGGCGCCGCCGCCATGGCGGCTGTAGCCTCCGTAGGTGTCTACGATAATCTTGCGGCCGGTGAGGCCGGCATCGCCCATGGGCCCGCCGGTGATGAACTGGCCGGTGGGGTTGATGTGGAACTTGCTCTTGGCGTCGAGCATTCCGGCCGGAATCACGGCGCGAATCACCTGCTCCAGGACTTCGCGATGCAACTGGTCGCGGGACACTTTTTCGCTGTGCTGAGAGGAGACCACCACGCAATCCACGCGCGCGGGACGGCCGTTGCGGTATTCCACGGTCACTTGGGATTTGCCATCAGGCCGCAGGTAAGGGAGCGCGCCGTCTTTGCGAACTTCA
>DATFZR010000021.1:0-3580 GCA_035314265.1 Candidatus Acidiferrales bacterium | reverse complement strand
GCGCTCTGCGGCCCATCTTTACGTCGCGCCACTGGAGCGCGACGAAGCCGAGCACGAGCGCGATGGCGATTCCCGGCTCGTAGCCCTTGAGCGACGGGAAGATCTTGGCGAGGTACTGGCCGATGAGGATGGTGACGGCGGAGCTGGTGCCGCAGGTGGAAAGCCAGTCGCTCCAACCGACGATGAAGGCAGCGTAGGGGCCGATGGCGCGGCGCGCGAAGACGTATTGTCCGCCGGAGCGGCCGGAAAGCGCGCCCAGCTCCGCGAGTTGGATGGAGCCGAGCAGAGCGTAGAGGCCGCCGGCGATCCAGACGGAGAGGAAGAGAGGAACGGTGGTGAGGTAGGCGGCGACCTGGCCGGGCGTGCCGAGGATGCCGGCGGAGATCGTGTTGCCCACGGAGACGGCGATGCCGAAACTGACGCCGAGGGCTTGATGGAGGCGGGCTGTGGGCGGGAGCGATGAAGGTTGGGATGACAAGCGGCGCAAGGTTAATGGAGAGGTTGGGGGAAAGCAATGAGGCAGTGATTGGTGATGAGGGATGAGGGAGGAGCGAGGAAGGAGGAGCGAGGAGGACAAAGGCAGAAGAGGAGGAAGGCCCACGGTCAGGACGGCGCTGACCGTGGCTACCATAGCGGGGATCAGATTGGGGCTGGACGGAGGGCGACCTTGCTTCGGATGCTTTCGAGAGTGATGTCGAGCAGCATGTAGTTGATGGGCTTGGTGAACTGGGCGTCGACGCCGGCTATTTCTGCCATGCGGCGGACGAGGGGATCTTCGACGCTGGTGACGACGATGACGGGGATTTTGCGGTAGAGCGTCTCGGCCCTGAGGCGCTTGAGAAAGCCGAGGCCGGTGCCGCCGGGCATGAGGAGGTCGAGAAGGATTACGTCCACCGAACCCTTTTCGATGAGCTTCCATGCGGCTTCCACGTCGAAGGCGAGCTGGACCCTGTGGTTGTTGTTCTGGAGGTGCTTTTCGAGCAGGCGGCTCTGCACGCGGTCGTCTTCCGCGACGAGGATGTTCACTTGCCGGACTCCCGCAGGAAGTCGCTGAGCGCGTGGCACACCTGGATGAGATCGGACTCGAGCGCGGGGATGATCTGCGCGGCGTCGGCCAGGCGCGCGTCGCGTCCGCGCTGTTCGAGTTGGCGAGCGGCTTCGCAGGCGCGGAGGGCGCCGAAGGTGCTGAGCGCTCCCTTGAGCGTGTGCGCGGCGCGCTCGACGCGCTCGGGGCGATTTTCGCTGACGCCGGAGCGGATCTGGGCGAGGAGACCGGGGGATTCGGCGAGAAAGATTTCGACGAGTTCGCGAAGGAGAATCAGGTCGTGCTCGACCGAGGCGAGCATCACGGCGCGATCGAGCACGGGGAGGATCGTTGCGGAAGAGGCGCCGCCTGGGGGCGGAGGCGCTACGGATGGGGAGTCGTTTCGCGCTGCCATGGGAATCTCCTTCATGCTGCCGAGATGCGGCCTGGCGCTGCCGGGGCGGCCAGCAGCGCTCTGCTGTTTTCTATCGGCAGGTGGCGCGGTGGGCTTGAGGGCGGTGTGGGGTTGTGAGGGGCGGCGCGAGGGAGCGGAGAAAGAGGACGCGGGAATGGTGTAGAATCCCGGATTCATGTTTCGAGAACTTTTCCTCAACTGCGGCCGCCGGCACGGGCATCGTTTGGTTCTCGCCGGGCTATTGATGGCGGTGACGCCTGCGAGTGCGCTGGCGCAGCAGGCGGGATCGCCCGCGCCGCCGCAGGCTACGGTGGAGGAGCAGGTACAGGGGCCGGCGCAGGGGAAGGCGCAGGAACCGCCCCAGCAAAAGCCGCTACCGGATGCTCCGTCGCCGGCTGCGGACGCGAATCAGAGGAATGGCGCGCCATCGCCTGCGGAGGGGAAGCCGCACGTGCATCGCTTTTGGGACCAGACGAACTGCTGGCTTTTTGCCGGAGTGCTGGGCTCGCGCTACCTCGATTTTGCGTCCACGCTCAACGCGCGGCGGCGGGGGCTGGACGAAGAACTGCTGAACAACGAGACTGTGGACAATCATGGCGAGTTTGCGGCCATCGAGTTCGCGGGGGCGGCGGTTTCGGTGGGCGCGTCGTACCTGTTTCACCGCGCGGGGCATCACCGGCTGGAACGCTGGACTTCGATCGTCCACATCGGCGTGGCGACGTTCGGGGCAATTCGCAATTTCGCGTTGAAGACTCCACACCCGGCGCCGATGCAGTGAGCGCGGGAGAGGAATCGAAAGACCCCACCCTGGGAATCGAAGGTTGAGGCACCCGCAACATGGCACGGAACGCGGGACAGGTTCCGCGCGTCGAAGGATTCGGCAATTCACGATGAGAATGATTCATGGAGGCGTTCGCATGCGGCAGATGATTCGCAACAGGGTATGGGCCGGCGTTCTTGCGCTGCTGGCTTGCGGGGCGATGTTTGCGCCGGCGCCGGGTGCGATGGCTGGAGGGCTGCCGCGGGCGCAGGAGAAGGAAGCGGCGAAACCTGCGGAAGCGAAGGACGAGAAGAAGGGCGAGAAAAAGGAAGAGACGCTGCCGATGAAGCCGGCGCGGAAGATCGAGTTCACGACGGACGAGGGGACGTGGATGTCGCTGGACGTGTCTCCGGACGGCAGCCAGATCGTATTTGACCTGCTGGGCGACCTGTATCTTTTGCCGGTGGCGGGCGGCGAGGCGAAACGGATTACCTCCGGGCTGCCGTGGGATTGCCAGCCGCGTTTTTCTCCGGATGGGAAGGAAATCGCGTTCATCAGCGACCGCGCGGGCAGCGACAACGTATGGAGGATGAACCTGGCCAGCGGAAAGCTGGTGCAGGTGACCAAAGAGACGGAGTGGCAGGTGGGATCGCCGGCATGGTCGCCGGACGGCGAATACATTCTGGCGCGGAAGTTCGGCGTGTATCCGGGGCCGAACGATTTTCTGCGCGGGATCGCGCTGTGGATGTATCACAAAGACGGCGGCAAGGGCGTGGAAGTGGTGAAGGGGCGCGGGGAGACGACGATCAATTCCGGCGCGGTGTATGCGCCTGATGGAAAGACGATTTATTTTTCGAGCCATGCGGAACGCTTCCGGTATGACGCGCCGCCGGGGCGCTTCCAGGTGCATTCGTTTGACGTGAAGACGGGAGAGATTCGCAGCCTGACGGCGGAATATGGAGGCGGGCTGCGGCCGGTGGTTTCTCCGGACGGGCGCTATCTGGTGTACGCGTCGCGGCTGGACGCGGCCACGGGGCTGCGCGTGCGGGACCTGCGCACGCTGGAGGATCATTGGCTGGCGCGCGACATCCAGCGGGACGACCAGCAGGGCTTCGCTTCGGACGATGTGCTGCCGGGATATGCGTTTACGCCGGATTCGAAGGCCGTGGTGTATACCGCGGGAGGGAAAATTCACCGGGTGGACGTGGCGTCGCACGCGGAGAACGTGATTCCGTTTTCCGCGAAGGTGGAATTGGACCTGGGGCCGCGCGTGCGCACGGAGTACAAGATTGAGGATGGACCGCTCACGGTGCGGCAACTGAAATGGATGGGGCAATCGCCGGACGGGAAGAGCGTGGTGTTTTCCGGCGTGGGGAAACTG
>DATFZR010000020.1:0-7051 GCA_035314265.1 Candidatus Acidiferrales bacterium | reverse complement strand
GCCGCAGGGCACGACGTCCACGTGCTCACAGGGTTCCCGCACCATCCGACCGGGCATATTCCTCCGGAGTACAAGCGCGCGTTTCGCCGTGGATTCATGCGGGAAGAGATGGACGGCGTGCACGTTTATCGCACCTGGATTTTCCCGGCAGCCAACCGAGGCAAAATCCGGCGTTCTTTGAATTACGGCTCGTTTATGGCCTCCGCTACGATCGCCGGCTCGCTTGCGCTGCCACGGCCAGACGTGATCGTGGCCACTTCGCCGCAGCTGCTCTGCGCGGCCTCGGGGCGCATGCTGGCGCGGCGATTCCGCGTGCCGTTGGTGATGGAGGTGCGTGACCTGTGGCCGGAGTCGCTCGTCGCCGTGGGCGCTTCCGGCAGCCGTTCACTGCTGGTGGGCGGGCTCGAACGTCTGGCGAAGGCACTGTACCGGGGCGCTTCCCACATCGTCACCGTTACGGAGTCGCAACGCGCGGCGATCCTGGCCGCCGGAATTCCGGCCGAACGCGTGAGCGTGGTGCCGAACGGCGTGGACCGGACGTTCTTTGAGGCCGGCGCGGCGCCGGCCGCTGCTGCCACGCAGGACGAGCGTCCGGCTCGGTTCTGCGTCACCTACATCGGCACGATCGGGATGGCGCATCACCTGGAAACCCTGCTCGAAGCCGCGACGGAACTGCGCGGCGATTCGCGCTTCCATTTCCGCGTGGTGGGAGAAGGCGCCCGCCGCGAGGCGCTCGAGGCGCAGGCGCGTTCAGCGGGTCTGGGGAACGTGGAGTTCTGCGGGCAACGCCCGCGCGGCGAGGTTGCGCGGTGGATCGCGGAGTCCTCCGCCTGCGCCGTGCTGCTCCGCCAGAACGACGTCTTCCGCACGGTGGTTCCTTCCAAGATGCTCGAAATCATGGCCGTGGGCCGGCCTGTCCTTCTGGGCGTCGAGGGTGAGGCGCGCGCCTTGATGGAACGCGCCTGCGCCGGCATGGCCATCGAACCGGAAAACGCGGGGCAACTGGCCGCGGCCATTCGTTCCCTGGCCGGCGACCCGGAACGCTGCCGGCAGTTCGGTGAAAACGGCCGCAAGTTCGCGGCCGCGGAATTCCAGCGGGAAAGACTGGCGGAGAGGTATTTGGATCTCCTCGGCCGTCTGGTTCCCGGTACAGCCTCAGATTCCCTTGCGGTCCGTCAGTCGGGCAGTCCAATTCCCTCCGTCGAGGAGCCTGGATGAGAACATACATACTGATCCTGATCACGGCGAGCGTACTCTCCTATGGGTTCACGCTTTGGATTTCGCGGGTGGCGCGAGAGCGCGGCTGGGCGCGCCGCGAGGAAGACAGCGCCACGGGGCAGGGGATTCCGCGCCTCGGCGGCCTGGCTGTCTTCGCGTCCATCATGCTCTCGCTCGGCGCGGCGCTGTTGCTCAACAACATGGTTACGGACCGCGTGCTGGCCGTCGGCAAACTCGGTGTGGCGCTGGCGGTTGCATGCACTGCTGTTTTTCTGATCGGCCTGTACGACGACCTGCGCGGCGCAAGCCCGTGGCAGAAGCTGGCCGTCCAGGGGCTGGCCGCCGGCCTGCTCTTCGCCGCCGGTTTTCGCATCCAGATTCTGTCGAATCCATTCACGCACACTCCCATTTCGCTGGGCTGGCTGGCGTTGCCGCTGACCGTAATCTGGCTGGTAGCCATATCGAACGCTTTCAACCTGATTGATGGGCTGGATGGGCTCGCCGCCGGTGTGGGTCTTTTTGCGGGTGTGTCGCTGTTTCTGCTGGCCGCGTTGGTCTCTAATGTATTCGTCGCCGCCGCCGCTGCAGCCGTTGCCGGAGCATTGCTGGGATTCCTGCCGCACAACTTCCATCCCGCGCGCATCTATCTGGGCGATTCCGGGAGCCTGACGGCAGGCCTGGCGCTCGCCGCGCTCTCCACGATGAGCGAACAGAAAGGGCCGGTGATGGTGACCATGGCCATCCCGTTGCTCATCTTCGGATTGCCGCTGCTGGAGGTGGCAGTTACCACCACACGCAGGCTGCTCAGCGGCCATCCTTTGTTCAGCAGGGACGAAGACCACCTGCACCACCGCCTGGTGAAAATCGGCGTGGCCAAAAATCTCGCGCTCTTCCTGCTTTACGGGCTTGCCGCCGTGTTTGCGCTCAGTTCCATCCTGCTGGTCAACTACTCCGGCTCCGTCGCCCCGCTGATTGCCGTCTTGTGCGGCGCGTTCGCGTGGATTGTAGTGGGCCAGATGCACTATCCGGAGTTTACCGAATTGGACGCGCACATCCGTCTCGCGCTCAGCAGCCAGCCGGCGCTCCTGCGGAACCAGATTGCCATCCGGAAGGCGACGCAGGCCCTGGAACGCGCGGGCTCCGCGCCGGAATTGTGGACCTGCCTCTCCGGCCTGCTCGATCAACTGGGTTTCGTCGAGGCGCGGTGCGAGGTTCGTGGCATGGATGGTTGCACAACGCACGAATTCGAATGGCGGTCCTCCGGTGGGGCGCCGCGCGGCCACGGCAGGTACCTGCAGCCTGCTCCAGAAGGTGGAGTCTCGCTCTGGGCGCTGGAGATTCCTCTCGCCGGGAGCAACGGCACGTACGGCCGGGTGCGGCTGGGGCACGGTTTTGATCGTCGCGCGCCCCTGTTTCGTATAAATTCTCTCGTGCAAATGATTGCAGAGAATTTTGCCTCCGCGCTACTGTCGCGAGCCACGGAATCCCCGGCCGCGTTGCCGGTGGCGGACTCGGCACCGGCGCCCATCCCCATGCAAGCGTCGTTGAAAGCCGCAGCGGGACTCCAGCGCTGAGGCGCGACGTGCCTCCCGATCCTCTCTCCGAATTGCAGCGATGAGCGAACTCCTCTCCTATCTTGCCGCGCAGGCCCGCACCCAGCCGGGCTCGACTCTGCGTTTTGTGGCCGGAGAGCTCTGGCGGCGCGGCCGTGCGCGGCTGCATCCTGCGCTGGCAACTGGTGTCGCCGAACTCGGTCCGCAGGATTTCCGCCGGGCCGCTCCCCTTTTTCTTCCGTCGGTGGATTTCGCGCAGCATGCCGCGGACCGCGCGCCCTGGGTGGTGGCCACACTGGAGCGCGCAAAGCGAATCTCTGCTGGCGAGGTGGAAGTATTCGGTGAATGGACGGCCTTGGGAACCCAGCCGGATTGGCAGCACGATTGGAAGTCAGGCCATCGCTGGCCCCTGGCCGCGGCCGGAAGGCTGCGTGTGCTGGACGCGCCGCCCGGGGCCGACGTGAAGCGCCCGTGGGAAGTTGCCCGCTTCCATCACGGCCTGGCGCTCGGCGGCGCCGCAGCGCTCACGGGCGATGCCGGCCCGGCACAGGCGTTTGCCGCCATGGCCCAACACTGGATCGAGCACAACCCCTGGCCGCGCGGCATTCACTGGTCTATGCCCATGGAGGTGGCGCTGCGCGCCATCAACTGGATTCAGGCGGCCATGCTCGTGAGCGCCGCGGGCCACCTGGAGCCTCTATTCGCGCGGGAGCTTTCACGAAGTCTTTTTCTCCACGGGCGGCACCTGTGGGCCTATCGGGAGTGGAATCCGGTGGCGCGGGCGAATCATTATCTGGCTTGCGTGGTGGGCCTCGTGTGGTTAGGCGTGTTGTTTGAAGGCACGGCAGAGGGCCGGCAGTGGCTCGAATTCGGCCGCAGCGAGCTGATGAATGAAATGGAATGCCAGACCGGGGCAGACGGCGTGGCACGCGAGGGTTCGAGCGGCTACCACGCGCTCGTCGCTGAACTCTTTCTTTCTGCCGCGCTATTGCTGGCGCGCCGGGAGGGTCACGGGCACGCGACGAACGGACATTTGGCCGCGGCCATCGCGCGCGCCACATCGGCTGAGTTTTCCGCGCGCCTCGTGCGCCTCTTCGATTTTCTTGCTGCGCTGTGTGCCGGGCGCGAGGAGCCGCCGAATTGGGGCGATGCAGACGATGGGCGTGCGCTTCCTTTCGGTGGAACTTCGGCTCCGCCCGTGCGCGTGCTCGCCGCGGTCGGAAGCGTACTGGCGGGCAGAACCGGCCGCGCCCTCCGCCCTGCGGTGGACGCGGAGATTTTCTGGCGATTCGGCGCCCTGCCGTCAGGGCCGCAGCTTGCCGAGACAGCTTCCTGTTGGCCCGCGGTGCACCATTCGCAGGCTTTTGCGGAATCGGGCTTCTTCTTTTTCTCTTCGCGAAGGTTGCGCGGCAGCCTGCGCTGCGGCCCCTTGGGCGTGCGCGGGTGGGCCAATCATGCGCACAACGATCAGCTCAGTTTCGAGTTTGCCCTGGATGGGCGCCCCGTGATCGTGGACCCCGGCCTGCCGTGTTACGCGGACGACCCCGTTGCGCGGAACTTGTTCCGCTCCACCCGTTACCACAACACCGTTGAGGTGGCGGGCATGGAGCAGAATCGCTTTTGGCCGGCGCTGCTATTCCGCATCGTAGACGATACGCGCAGCCGTGTGGAACGTTGGAAGGCGGATGATGCTGGCGTGTCGTTCGCCGGTTCCCACAGCGGATACCTGCGTTTGCCGGAGCGGGCCCTCGTGGGCAGGGAGCTGAACGTCACTCCCGGCGATATTCTCACGGTGCGCGACACCGTCGAACTGGCCGGAAACGCTGCGCTGGCGTGGTATTTTCATGTTGCGCCGGGAATCGTTCCAGAGGTAGCGACCGACGAGGCCGTCGGCCCAGGAACGCCGCCGGCGGGCATGGCGATCCATTCACGCTGGCGGCTGGGGCCCGTCCTGCTTTCCGTGTGGACGGGATTTGCGCCCGGCGAATTGACCGCGCGCACCGGTCAGGGATGGGTGGCTCCGCGCTTCGGCCACAAGGTGCCGGCGGCGATCCTGGAGTTCCAGGGTCGGCTGGCCGGGCGCGCAGAAGTGCTTTTCGTGTTCACTCCCGCGGAGCCCCAAGGTGTTGTGGCAGCGGGCGCGGCGCCGGGCGGAAAAGACCGATGAAACAGGTGGCGCAAAATCTTCGCAGCGGTGACATCGCGGTCGCGGAAGTGCCCGCGCCTGCCTTGCGCGGTCCGGGCGTGCTCGTAGCCACATCGTATTCCGTGCTCAGTCCGGGCACGGAGCGGGCTGCAGTCGAATTGGGACGTTCCACGCTGCTCGGGAAGGCTTTGCGGCGTCCGGACCAGGTGCGCAAAGTACTCGAGTCGGTGCGGCGCGAGGGACTGGAAGCGACGCTGCGCAAAGTACGCGACCGGCTGGATGTCGAGCGGCCCATGGGTTACAGCTCGGCGGGAGTGGTGCTCGAATCGCGCGATGCGCCGTTTGCGCCGGGCGACCGCGTGGCCTGCGCGGGCACCGACGCCGCGACGCACGCGGAAATCAATTTCATCCCGCGCAACCTGTGTGCGCGCGTGCCGGAGGGCGTGCGGCTGGACGAAGCTGCGTTTGCCGCGCTCGGCGCCATCGCCTTGCACGGGCTGCGGCTGGGAGAAGCGGCGCTCGGCGAGGATGTGGCCGTGGTCGGGCTCGGGGTGCTGGGTCTGATCCTGGGGCAGGCGTTGCGCGCGGCGGGCTGCCGCGTCACGGGATTCGACCTGCGCCCGGACCGGCTGGCGGCCGCCACGCGCGTGGGCCTCGATCAACTTTCCGTGCCGTCGCCGGAAGCGCTGCCCGCCGGCGGCGGCTTCGATCGCGTGTTCCTGTGCGCCGCATCGCGCAGCGCGGAGCCCGTGGAATTTGCGGTGGCGGCGGCGCGAGACCGTGGGCGCGTGGTTGTGGTGGGCGACGTGCGTACGGATTTTCCGCGCAACGCCTGCTACGAAAAGGAACTGAGCATCGTCTACGCCCGTTCGTACGGGCCGGGACGCTACGATCCCGCCTATGAGGAGCAGGGGCACGATTATCCGCGGGCCTACGTTCCCTGGACGGCTCAGCGCAACATTGCGGCATTTCTCGACCTGATCGCCCGCCGTCAGCTTACGCTCGCGCCGCTTATCACCCACCGGCTGCCGATTACGGAAGCAGAGCAGGCGTACGACATCATCTCCGGCAGCGAGCCGTCGCTGGGAGTGGTGCTTGAGTATCCCGCAGCGGAAAATGCGCCGGCGCGCACCGTGGAATTGCACGCACGCGAGCCTCGCCGGGCGGGCACGCTCGGCGTAAGTTGGATCGGCGCGGGAAGTTATGCGGTTACGTCTCTGCTGCCGCTGCTTGCCGCCGACAAGAACATGCGGCTTCTCCAGGTGGCCAACGCGCGCGGGCTTTCCGCCAAACACGTGGCGGACCGGTTCGGATTCGCGGCCTGCTCCACCGACCCCGGGGCCGTGCTGGCCGACGCGGAATGCGACGCCGTTTTCATCGCGGCAAGGCACAGCCAGCATGCGGGCCTGGTGGCCGCCGCGCTCGACGCCGGTAAATCCGTCTTCGTGGAAAAACCCCTCGGCATCACCCAGGAAGAACTGACCTCGGTGGAAGAAGCCTGGGCGCGGCATCCGCAGCCCGTGGCGGTGGGCTTCAACCGGCGGTTCGCTCCGGCCACGGTGGCGCTACGTGAGTTCTTCGCCGCCGACGCGCGCCAACCCGTGAGCATTCGCTACTCCGTGCGCGCCGGAGCGCTCCCGCCGCAGCACTGGCTGCGTGACCCGGCGGAGGGCGGCCGCATCGCCGGAGAAGCCTGCCATTTTGTGGATTGGTGCATGGCCATGGCCGGAGCGCCGCTGGTGCGCGTGTTCGCCAGTATTCGCGGGGCCGCTCCCGATGAGACGCTGCACGCCACTCTGGAATTTGCCGGCGGCGGGCAGGCCACGCTCGTCTATGAGCCCGCGGCCCCCCACGGGCTGCCGAAAGAACGCATCGAGATTTCGCGCGGCGAACGGATTGCCGTCATCGAAGACTTCCGCGACGCGAACTTCCTCTCTCCAGCGGGACGCAAGCGGCATTTGTTTCGCGGCAAGGGGCAGAAAGAAATGATGGCCGCCGTGCTCGCTGACTTTCTGGCCGGGCGTGCGCCCTATCCTTTTGAAGACTTTGTCGCCTCCACGCGCGCCACGCTGCTGCTGCTCGAATCCGCCGCATCAGGCTTCCCCTGTAGTTTCTGAGCGCCTCCGGGCGAAAG
>DATFZR010000019.1:0-2052 GCA_035314265.1 Candidatus Acidiferrales bacterium | reverse complement strand
CCCGTTATCTACCGAAGTTGTCCGTCAACGGGGACTATGGCGCGTTCGGCCGCACCTTCGCTGATTTGCCGGGAGTCGGCGAGATCCAAGGAACCCTTTCGTTCACTATCTTCGACCGCGACAGGGGCGGCGAATCGAAAGAGTTGGACAGCCGTGTGCGCAGGCTCGATGAGCAGATGGCCGACCTGGAGCTGGGCATCGAGCAGGAACTGAGAAAGGCCCTGCTGGACCTGGACTCCACCGAGCAGCAGGTAAAGGTCACGCAGTCGGGCGTGGACCTGGCAGGAAGCGAGCTGAAGCTGGCCGAAGACCGCTTCCGGCAGGGCGTCACAGACAACATCGAGGTGGTCACGGCGCAAAGCTCGCTCCAGAGCGCGCAGGACGATCACATCACCGCGCTGGCGCGCCACGCAGACGCGCGCATGGCCATGGCCCGCGCCCTCGGCGCCACCGAGCAGACCTACGATACCTATTTGGGCCCCAAATGAAGGGGGATTGCGGGCCCGCGCACTCGAAGAAAGGTGAACGGCGATGAAACGATTGATTCCGATCCTGCTCCTGGCCGCTGCGGCAGGCGCGGCGTTCTATTTCCATCCGGAATGGTTCCGGCGGTCCAGCGCGGGAGAAGAGATGAAGCTTTCCGGCAACATTGAAGCGCACGAAAGCCTGGTGAGCTTCAAGGTTCCCGGCCGGGTCGTGGACCTGCCCATCGAAGAGGGCCAGTCCGTGAAGGCGGGCCAACTGCTTGCGCGGCTGGATAACGACGATTACCGCCAGCAACTTGCGGTCGACGAGGCGCAGGCCCACGTGCGCGACCGTCAACTGGAGCTCGCACAGGCCGGCAGCCGCAAACAGGACGTCCAGGCGGCCTACCAGTCCGTGCTCGATGCGCGCGCAGACCTGGAGCAGAAAGAAAAGGATTATCAGCGTTACGACGCCCTGTACAAGAAAGACGAAATCGCTGGACAGATGCGCGACTTGGCGCTGACGAACGTGACGCGGGCCAAAGCCACCCTTGAGCGGCTGGAACAAATCTACAGCGAGCTGGAAGAGGGCACGCGGAAGGAAGAAATCGCCGTGGACCATGCGAATGTCCACCAGGCGTCAAAAAACGTCGAGCTCTCCCGCATCCGGCTGGAATACACCACGCTCCTCGCGCCCTTCACGGGAGTCATCCTGGTCCGCCAGGCGGAAAAGGGTGAAGTCATGTCGCCCGGCACTCCCGTAATCACGCTGGCAGACCTGGACCACATCTGGGTGCGCGTGTATCTGCCGGAAACGGACCTGGGGCGCGTCCGCTGGGGCCAGGAAGTCACCGTGCACACGGATACGTATCCCAACAAGTCCTATCGCGGGCGCGTTTCGTTCATTTCCTCCGAGGCCGAGTTCACACCGAAGAGCGTGCAAACCGAAAAGGAACGGGTGACGCTGGTCTACCGCACGAAAGTAGACGTGGAAAATCCGAACTACGAGCTGAAGCCCGGCATGCCTGCAGACGTGCTCCTGCCGCAGAAATAGGCGACCCGGAATGAGCGCTCCAGCACCAGCGATCGTGGTTTCCTCGCTCGAGAAGCGATTCGGCGAAGTTCGCGCGGTGGATGGGCTGAGCTTTGACGTCCACGCCGGCGAAATCTTCGGCCTGGTGGGGCCGGATGGCGCGGGGAAAACCACAACAATGCGCATGCTGGCCGGCGTACTCGCGCCCAGCGGTGGCAAGGCCAGCGTGGCCGGCTTCGATGTAGGACAAGATCCGGAGGGCGCGAAAACCCGGCTCAGCTACATGCCCCAGCGTTTCGGTCTCTATGAAGACCTCACCATTGATGAAAACATCCGCTTTTATGCCGACCTGTTCGGCGTGCGCAAGGAGAAGCGCGAGCAGCGCGCCGCGCAACTGCTGTCCGCGGCCGGCCTGGGCGAGTTCCATACGCGGCTGGCCGGCAAACTCTCGGGCGGCATGAAGCAGAAGCTGGGCCTGATCTGCGCGCTCATCCACACGCCGCGCGTGGTGCTGCTCGACGAGCCCACGAACGGCGTTGACCCCGTATCGCGGCG
>DATFZR010000018.1:0-2415 GCA_035314265.1 Candidatus Acidiferrales bacterium | reverse complement strand
CAGGCGCAGAAGCCATCCGGCGCCGCAGCCTACATCGAGCACGCTATCCATGGGCTGGAGGCGCATGAGGTCGAGCACGGGCAGCGTGATGGGCAGGTGATCTTCTTCCATGCCCTCGCCGCGGCCGGCTTCGGCCCAGCGGTTGAATTCGTCGCGGAGTTGGTCGTTGTGAGCGGCTTGCGACATGGTGTTCCTTCCGCAGCGGCCCGGGGGGGACACCTTCTTGGGCCGGCCGCTGCTGTGTGATGGAAAAAGCCCACGGTCCCGCGGACGGGACCGTGGCTACCAGACCTTTTTAGAACTTGCCTTCGTCGGCTGACGGGCCGTAGGTGGAAGGCACTGGGACGTCGTTCAGGCGCAGGTAGACGCCGAGTTGTGCGCGGTGATGGATGCTGTGGTTCAGGACGAAGGTGCGAATCACGGCGACGCGGGGCATGCTGAACATGGTCTGGCCGTTGGACTGGAGCGCCCAGGGCTGCATCCATTTTGCATCGTCTGTGGCGGCGGCGAGAGCGGCGCGGCCGGCGGCGACGTTCTTATCGAACAGGGCCAGCAGTTCCTGGCGATTGGCGACCTTGGGCATCTCCATCGGCTTGCCGCCCGGGGACACGTCCAGCGCATCGCGCTCCATGGTCTCCTTGACCCAGCCGGGCATGTGCGCCAGGTGCGTAGCGAGGGGGCCCATCTTCATGGACTTGGGGTGCGGCGCCCAGTCGAACTTATCTTCGGGCACGCGTTCGAGTGCCTTTCGTGTGGTGGCCATCTCGTAATCGAACTCAGGGAGAAAGGCTTGATTCATGGGCATTGGAAGTCTCCTTTTGGGTTTGGGGTAGAATGTCTGTATATTCGCTTTCTATTCGCCTTGTGTCAACGGTGCGTCAGTGATGTGTCAGGGATGTCCGGGGGCCTCATTCCACGGTGATGGTCTTGCCGAGTTCCATCCAGTGGAGGCGATTCTCGATTCCCGCGTTGCGGAAGACGCCATTGATGAAGAGGCGCGACTCCCGGAAGTGGGCCCAGCCCTCGTAGTGCAACGGCACGATGGTGGCGGCGGAGAAGGCGCGCGCGGCCTCGACGGCTTCTTCCGCGGTCATCGTCAGGTGGAACGGGCCGACCGCATCCACCTGCGCCGCGCCCATAAATAGAATGACGGTGCGGATGGCAGGGAATCGCCGCGCAACTTCCGCGACGCCCTCGTACCACACCGTGTCGCCGGAGATGTACACGGCGGCTTTCTCGTCGTTCGAGGGCGTGAGGATGAATCCGGTGACGGGGCCGCGATCCTGGCCGGCGGGCCCGTGCCGTGCCGGCGTGGCGGTAATGCGCAGGACGCGCATGCCGGGCGCGGGGACTTCAACGGTCTGCCATTCGGCGAGGCCGGTGGCGTTGGCGCCCAGGCGTTCGGCTGCGGCGGGGGTGGTGATCACCCTGCCGGCGATCGGCAGGAATGCGCGGCCGGTATCGTCGAGATTGTCTTTGTGGTGGTCGTGGGAGAGCAGGACGAGGTCCACGCGGCCGAGTTGCTCGGGGCGCAGGGCGGAAGCGCAGGTCTTCTTGAGGGCGTAGCCGCCGAACTGGTAGACGGCGCCCGCGGGATCGAGCGAGGGGTCCGTGAGAATGCGCAGGCCGCCCCATTCGATGAGGGCTGTAGGTCCGCCGATGTAGGTGATGTTCAAGGCGTGAGATCCCGAAGGACTTTCCTTTTTGTGGAGGCCGGCGTTTCCGTTCGCCTTATCTAGGATGCGGGGCCTGAGGCCAGAGCAAGAAGATCCCGCGCGATGAGCCGCTTCTCTACCGGATCGGCCACAAAGCCCAAAGTCTCCAGGGCCGTGGCTCCGAGGAGCGCAGTTTCCCCGGATTCCGCGAACGCGACGGGAATGGCGGCCCGGCGGCCGTCCACAATCAACAGGACGCCACCGATTTCCCTTTCCACACTGCTTCCGTCCGCCAGCGAAAAGGGAAGCCGTGAAAGGGGCTCGACTCCCAGGCCTTGCAGAACTGTGCGAGGGATCCAAGAGAGAGTGGCGCCTGTGTCAACGATCAACGACAACTCTGAGAAGCGTGCCGGGTCCTCGATGTTGGCGAGCCGGACGTTCACTTCAAACATGCCCATGGCGGAAGACCTCTATTTTTCGACCTTGGCGAGCAGTTCGACGAATTTCTGCTCGCGTTCGTTTTGGGTCAGGCCGTCATTCGAGTCCGCGACCTGGGTGAGGTTCATGGAGCAGAACTTGGGCCCGCACATGGAGCAGAACTTGGCTTCCTTGTAGAAATCGTCGGGCAGGGTTTCGTCGTGCATGGCGCGGGCGGTTTCGGGGTCGAGCGAGAGGGCGAACTGCTTTTCCCAATCGAACAGGAAGCGCGCGTAGCTGAGCGCGTCGTCGCGGTCGCGCGCGCCGGGACGGTGGCGGGCGA
>DATFZR010000017.1:0-3185 GCA_035314265.1 Candidatus Acidiferrales bacterium | reverse complement strand
GCCCGCGAGATCCACTTCAACCTTCGCGGAAAGATTCTCGGAAAGTACGGCGAGGCGGGGATCTTCTCGCCGGGCCGCGGCGACCCAGCAAGATGCGCCGATGGCCACGGGCATGACGAAGCCTTCGTTGTAGTCCGTGTGCTCGCCGATCAGGTTGGTGCGGCCGGGAGCGCGGAAGACGCGAGCCTCGCCGCCGAAGGCCGAGCGGAAACGCTCCCTGATTTGTTCCGGGAAACTCACGCCGGGTCTGCGCTGCCCGATCCCGGCGCGGCGCCGTCCGCGGGCGGCGGGATTTTCCGGCGGCGGCCCAGAAAGGCCATGATCACGCCGAAGAGCAGGAGCATGCCGCCCCATTGCAGGTTGAGGTTGATCCAGAGGGATTTTTCGTAGATCGCCGGGCTGCTCACCAGTCCGTAGGCCACCAAAAGGACTCCCAGCGTGGCAAAGAAGAGCCCGACCGGCCAGCGAATGTCCATGCGCATGCGTCGTCCATCCTTACCGGAAAATGAAGTTCAGCGCCAGCGATGCGAGGAGCACGATCACGGCCAGCGTCCCGGGCTTCTTGTACCACGCGGTTGCGGCGGCGGGCGAACGCGGCGTGAGCGAATGGACCAGACCGACGAGCTTTGCTTCTTCCGGCGCGGCGGTGGAGAGGCTGACTGCGATGGTGACGAGGAAGCATGCCGTCCACGCGAAAATCGCCGTCCAGAAATTCTGGGCCATTTCGCTGGGGTAGGTATGCAGCGTGGCAATCCAGGCGCCTTTGATGCCGGGCTCGGATCCTGCCGAAATTGTCAGCGCATGATGCACGGCTGCACCGCATGTGCCGCTGAGAAGGCCGGCAAACGCGCCGTGGCCGGTGGCGCGCTTCCAGAACATGCCCAGCAGGAAGGTGGCGAAGAGCGGCGCGTTTACGAATGCGAAGACGAGCTGGAGCATGTCCATGATGTTGTTGAAATGATTGGCGAGGTACGCGGCGGCAATGGAGAGGGCGATGCCGCCGACGGTGGCGTATCTGCCCATCTGCACGTAGTGGCGATCGGGCGCGCCGGGACGTACGTAGGAATGGTAGATGTCCCAGGTCCAGACCGTGTTGAACGCGGTGACGTTTCCGGCCATCCCGGACATGAAGCTGGCGAGCAGCGCGGTCATACCCAGGCCCAGCATGCCGGGAGGGAAGTAGTGCAGGAGCATTTGCGGGATGGCGAGATCGTAGTCCAGTTCGGGACGGCCGTTGCGGTCGAGCAGGGCTTCGCCGGTGGTGGCATCTGTTTTGACGGGAATGAGGCCGCGGCCCGCCACTGGAGAGCCCACGACCGACTGTCCGGCGGCGCCGAGGTTCTGCACCGGCAGGGCAATGGCAATCAGGCCGGGCAGAATCACCAGAACCGGGAAGAGCATTTTGGGGACGGCGGCGATCAGCGGGGTGCGCCGCGCAGCGTCCATTGAATTCGCGGCCATGGCGCGCTGCACGACGAGGAAGTCCGTGCACCAGTAGCCGAAGGAGAGGACGAAGCCGAGGCCCATCACCAGGCCGAACCACTCGACGCCGAGAGGATTGGTGGTGGCGTGGGTCATGCCGGCCCAGGCGTGCGTGTAGCTGGGGTCGAGGCGCGCCTTCAGGCCCGTCCAGCCACCCACGCTGCGCAGGCCCACGTAGGCGAGCGGCAGAAAGCCGGCCACAATCAGGAAAAACTGCAGGACTTCGTTGTAGATCGCGCTGGTGAGGCCGCCGAGAAAGATGTAGACGAGCACGACGGCCGCTGAAACGAGAATGCCGGTGTGGAAAATCCAGGAAGGGTTGAGGCCCATGCGCGCGAACGGCGCGTCGAGCACGTGCAGCGTCTGGATGAGCTTGGCCATCGCGTACATGGAGATGCCGGAAGAGAAAACCGTCATGACGGCGAAGGAGACGGCGTTCAGGGCGCGCGTTTTTTCATCGAAGCGCAGGCGCAGGTACTCCGGCACGGAACGGGCCCGCGAACCGTAATAGAACGGCATCATGAAGATGCCGATGAACACCATCGCGGGTATCGCGCCGATCCAGTAGAAGTGGCTGGTGGCGATCCCGTATTTGGCTCCCGAGGCACCCATGCCGATCACTTCCTGCGCGCCCAGATTGGCGGAGAGGAAGGCGAGGCCACAGACCCAGGCGGGAATCGCGCGTCCGGCGAGAAAGAAATCCAGGCTCGTTTTCGTGGAACCACGAAGGGCTATCCCGATACCCAGAACAAAGCCGAAATAGAGCAGCAGGATCAGCCAGTCGATGCCCGACATTCCCGAACCTCATTTTCCGCGCGAACGTGCTGACGATCGCAAGCGAAGCAACCAGGGTGAGGGTACAGGACGCCTCATCCAGCCGCAAGAGGTGCGGGAACGCCGCATGCGGTTCCTGCAGTGAGATGAAGTGGGCGCGGAAACAGCAGGAAGGCGTTGTCGCGGCGCGTCAAGTCCAGGAGGCCGCGGGCGGCTCCGCAATGGGTTCCATCCTGCCCAGCAGAAAAACGTACGCGGCGATTCCCAGAAGCAGAAATGCCGCAGCCACAACGAACGCCCAGGTGAAGGAGTTCGTGGCTTCCGCGATGTGGGCGGTGAGGATAGGCGCGGCGATCGCGGAAAGCTGGTTGCCGAAGTTGATGATCGCGCCGAGCGTGCCCACGCTGCCGCGCGGGGCGATGAGCGACGGAATGGTCCACGCCACTGGCGCGGCGGCAGCCAGGCCGCCGAGTGAAATGCTGATCCAGAAGAGAGCCACGGCCGGCGTTTGCGCGCGGGCCGCGCCGAAAATGCCGAGTCCCAGGGCGGTGCCTCCGATCAGCACCCATTGGCGTACGCGCAGCGGGTTGTGGCCGCGCGCGATCAGAGCGTTCACCAGCCATCCACCGGCCACCAGGTCAGTGATCGTGGCGAACGTCCACGGCACGCTGGTGTAGAGGATGGAATGCGTCATGTCCACGTGGAGGTAGCCCGAGAGATAGGAGGGAAGCCAGGTGAGCAGCAGGTAGAAACTGTAGTTGTAGGCCGCAAAACCGATTCCCAGACCCCACACTTCTTTTTGCCGCAGCAGGTAACGGAGCGAGGCGCCCTGCGCGACCTGCCCTGCGCCTTCCTGTTGCGCGCCGCCGCGGGCGATGTAGTCCCGTTCGGTTTGCGAGAGGGCAGGGTCGTCGCTGGGATCACGGTAG
>DATFZR010000016.1:0-5135 GCA_035314265.1 Candidatus Acidiferrales bacterium | reverse complement strand
ACGGAGTGCCGCGGGATCAGATACGGTCCGAACGCGTGATCCTCGAGCGCCCAACGCCCCACCGCGTACGCCGGCGGATACAGCCGCAGCGTCTCCGCCAGCACCATTTCCGTATACGGCAGCGCCGGCAGATCGTCCGCCGTGGGCAGCCGCCCGGCCAGCGCCGCGTCCAGCTCCGCGTGCAGCCGCGCCTCCACCTCAGGATTCCGCGACAGCATGTAGAACGCCCACGTGATCGCGTTCGCCGTCGTCTCGTGCCCCGCCAGGATCAGCGTGATGGACTCGTCGCGCAGTTGCTTGTCCGTCATGCTGCCCCCGTCGCCTTCCACGTCCTGCGCCGCCAGCAGCATCGACAGCAGGTCGCCGTGGTCGCGCCCCTCCGCGCGCCGCTCGCGGATGATCCGGTACACAATCTCGTCCACCCGCGCGCGCGCGCGCCGCAGCCGGATCATCCCCGGCAGCGGCAGCCGCTCCACCTGCCGCGCAAACGGCATCATCATGATGCGGAAGTTCTCCAGAAATGTTTCGAGCGAGCTGGCAACGTGCCCCGAATCCACCGTGAAGTCGTAGTCGAACAGCGTCTTCCCCACCACGGCCAGCGTCAGCCCCATCATCTCCGCGTGCAGATCGATCGCGCCGCCGGCCTTCCACCGGCGGCCCCGCTCCTCCGCATACGCCGCCATCACCGTGCCGTACGCGGCGATGCGCTGCCGGTGGAACGCCGGCTGCGCCAGCCGCCGCTGCCGCAGGTGGAATTCGCGCTCGCTGGTCAGCAGTCCTTCGCCCAGCACCGGCTTCATGCTCTTGATCGCCGGACTCTTCTCGAATTTCTGCGCGCTGGTCACCAGCAGGTCGCGGATGTAATCCGGATGGTTGATGAAGTAGATGCGCCGCCACAGCGCCGGCAGCAGCACCACATCGCCGTAGCGCGCCGCCTCTTCAAACATCTCCAGCGGATGCCGCATCAGCCGGTAGAAGACGCGCGCGCCCTGCACGCGCGGCGGCCCAGGCGGCCGCAAGGTTGCCGCCGGCGCCTCCGCGGCAGCCCCCGCGCCAGCGGCTGCCGGCGCACCCGCAGCGCGTCCAGAAGTAGCTTCTTTTCCCGTCACTTGCGACGACATCAGTCTTGGCCCTCCCCTTCCGGCAGGCCCACGCAACAGTTCCGCGGCCCGATTCATCTAACTTGATAGCACGCCGTAACCTCCCAGGGAACAACCCTGAGAAGCAAATGGAGAGATTGATGACATCAACACGCATCCCTAGGAAACTTGCGCTCACACTCACGCTCGCCCTCGCATCGGCAGCCTTTCTCCCGAGCGGCTCGCCCTTTCTAGCGCAAGTTCATGCCCAGGCAAGCGCCCCGGCACAAGAAGCGCCGCCCGCCGCCGCCGGCTCCCCCGTCCGCATCACCGTAACCGCCATGTCGAAAGCAAAGAATCAGGAGCCGCCCGCGCTCGAAAAGGGCGATTTCCTCGTCTACGAGGACAGAAACAAAACGCCGCGTCCCATCACCAACGTCATCGCGCAAAAGGGCGAAGACAACAAACTCGATTTCTACATCGTCGTAGACAACGGAATCGACACCGATGTCACCCTCAACTATCCCGAACTCGGCGCCTTCGTCCGCGAGCTGCCCACCACCGCGCGCGTCGGCGTGCTCTACGCGAACAACGGCACCTTCACGATTAGGCAGGACCTCACCAGCGACCGCGACGCCGCCCTGAAAACCCTCGCCATTCCCAACGGCCAGATCGGCGTTGGCGGCGGCATCTTCCTTTCGCTGGTAGACCTGGCCAAGCGCCTGCCCCCCATTCCCAATCGCCGCTACGCCATTCTCTTCCTCAGCAGCGGCATAGACACGTTCCGCGGCTTGCGCTCCACCGCCGCCGGCCTCAATACCGATCTCGACCTGGCCGTCGACCGCCTGAACCGCGCGGGCATCACCGTCTACTCGATTTTCGTTTCCCCGGCCGCGCATTTTGCGCGCAGCTTTTTCCTCGTCACCAACGGACAGAGCTGCCTCTCCCGCCTCGCCGACGAAACCGGCGGCGAAGCCTACTTCCAGGGTTTCGGCACGCCCATTTCCATGAAGCCGTTCCTCGAAGAGATGGGACGCCACCTCTCCAATCAATATCTGGTCACCTTCGCCGCGAAGCCCAGAAAGAAGCCCGGCTACGCCGGCATCAAGGTCCGCACGGAAATGAGCGGCGTAGAACTAGACAACCCCTCCGAGGTCTACGTCACCGTGCCGGGGAGCAAGTAGCACCCCAACCAGCAAAAATCTCTCCGGGCGTTTCTTAGCGATATCTGTTTCAACAGCAGAATATCGCTTAAACTGCCCAAGTCCGGCCAAGCCGTACCACCGGCTTCCAGCCGGCTCTTTTGTAGCGCCGGCCTTTAGGCCGGCGTCCGGAGCTGGCCACTGATCACTGGCCACTGGCCACCGCCTTTTGGAGGTTCATGTCCACTCCCCCATCCCCCGCCCCCGATCTCACCATGACCCTGGACAGCACCCCCGCCGGCGTCGTAGTGAATTGCATCCGGCAAAATCACCTTCCACACCACCGACCTCCTCTTTGAAAAAGTAAGTCCCCTGATCTCCGAATCCAGCCGCGTAGTCCTCGACCTCACCCACGTCAGCTTCCTCGACAGCTCCGGCCTGGGCACGCTCGTGCGCCTCTGGGTCACCGCCCGAAACGCCCACTGCGAATTCAGGGCCAGAAACCTCAGCCCGCGCATCAAAGACCTCTTCACCATGACGAATCTCGCCTCGATGTTCGGAGAGGACCGTCCGTAGAAAGCAAGGCTTCCAGTCACCAGCCATCGAACATCCCGATTCCATCGGGACTGGCGTCTCTGCAAGGGTTTATTTCGCACCGCCGGCTTCCAGCCGGCTCCCCCTCCGAACGCCGCCAGGATGGCAGCGGTACAAAATAAACGCCGGAACGAAATAACTTCCGCAGCCGGCTAGAAGCCGGCGGTACGAAATAAACCCCGGTCCGAAATGACTTCCACCCAGGGCCAGTCCCGCAGGCCGGCCCTTCGCGGGTTGTTCTGAACGTATCGCACGATCTTCGCTAATGACGCTTCATTGCGAACCAAGTGGTCGAAATACTCACGCTGCCAGAACGCCCCTGTCCGCCCCAATCGCTTGTTGGCAGCTTGGGCTGAGAAAGACTTCCAAGAATGCAGTATGGCTTGCAGCGTATGCGCTCCCATTGGGGAAAAGACCACGTGGACGTGATTCGGCATCACGCACCAGGCCATCAGGCGATAGCGCTTCCCCTCAAAGTGGCGGATGGCGTCGGCGACGGTCTGGGCGATTCCTGGGTCGCGCATACGGCACTCGCCAAGTCCGTCGTCCAGGCAACGCTCTGCCTTTTTGAGGATGGTGCGCAGTTTGTGGAGGCGTGCCGTGTCCGCGGCCGTGCTCGTACCGGTCTGACTTGCGTTTTCGATTGCTTGGCGCTCCCGGCGAAGCTGAAAGACCAATTCGCGGGGAAGTGAATCGGCCAGGCGAAAGGTAACGAAATAAATCGCATTGGCGGTTTCCCAGTGCGGCAGATAGCCTCGAGATCGGACTGACGGCGGCATACGCGCTCCCAAGCGAATCCCCGAACTCCCCGACGCCGGCTGGAAGCCAGCGCTACAACATGTAGTACCGCCGCCATCCCGGCGCTGGTGCCGTATGTCGTACCGCCGGCATCCTGCCGGCGTCCGGAGGTTCCCATGAGACGGCTGGAGTGGGCAGTCCTCGTAAAATCGGGACCCTAGATGGCGAGCGAGGAACGCGCATCTAATCTCCGGCCTGCATAGATTGTCAAAGAACGAGCCGTCCCGAATTCTCGGGACGTTACAACCGAAACAAACCAAGAACCGGAAAGAGCCGCAGGGCTAGTCGCCCTGCGCTACAGGTGCGGCTCCTGGCTCTGACGGCGGAAGAGTTGGGATGAGCTTGGCCGTGAGGGCCTGCTTGGCGCTGGGTGGGGCATCTTTGCGCCACTCGTCCGATTTGATGGCAGCAAGTGTTTGCAGAAGCACCTGGCCGAGATAGGTGAGAGATGCGGCGCGGCGTTCGGTGACGCGGCCGTCGGCCGAAAGGATCATGAGATTTCCCATGGCTTGGTTGACAGCGGCTCCGGAGCGGAGGTCGGTGAGCGTGCCGAGGATCTCTCGTGCGAGAGGTATGGCGACGGATTTCTCCAAGGCGCGGAGTTCCAAGGCGGCGTGGTGCGAGCAGAGTTCCGGGTGGTCTTTGGCGCGGAGCATACGGCAGCGGCGGTTGTCGGAGGTGCGGTAAGCACAAGCGCTGGATGCGGGGAAGCTGGAGGAAGCAGAGGGGGTAGATGAAGTGGAGGAACGCGGAGTTGGGGCGGAGGGCCGGGGCTGGGTGGTGGAGGGAGCCGGGTCGACCATGCGATGCGTAGAGGAGGCGGAGGAGGCAGGGGAAGGCGAGGATGTCGAGAAGGTAGAGGATTGCGGATTAGAGGCAGGGGCTGCGAAACCAATGCCCTGGGATTTTGGCTTTTGGTTCTGCAAGCCTTTCGGAATGAAGTAATGGGGGCGGGAGCTTTGGAAGCGGTTCATGGTGGTTCTCCTTGGTCAAGGTTGACGGTCGGTAGCCGACAGTCGAGAGTTCTTGAGGCAGCGGAACTGAAGATCGAAAGCTGAGGGTCGAATCTCTAGGCCCGGGTATCCCTCCTTTGTGTATCTACAGAAACTACAGGAGTTAAGCCCGGAAATCGCGTAAACCCTTGAAAATGGGCGGGTTTAAGT
Source organism: Candidatus Acidiferrales bacterium (assembly GCA_035314265.1). Classification (GTDB taxonomy): domain Bacteria; phylum Acidobacteriota; class Terriglobia; order Acidiferrales; family UBA7541; genus JOPF136. The sequence goes on along the minus strand of DATFZR010000016.1, from coordinate 359 downwards.
GGCTGTGGAATGTGCAGATATGAGGTGATTTTGTATGTGCAGAAACTACGGGACTTAGACGGCGAGGGCGCGTATCTGCACATTCCAAATGAGTTGGCTGATGCTCGGGTTGGAGTCGCGCAGGTCATGATGTAACTATCACGTTATATACCATAGGTTGTACGGAAATGCAAGAGAAAAATGATGGTCGGCGTACGATTTTTCGGCTTGGGTGGTACGTGGAGTGGCCGAACGGGCCGAGCGGGCTCACGCCTCGACGGGATCGACGGTCGCTAAAGGAGCGAAGGGGCTAACGCCGCGAGGTCGGCGAGCCGGGTTGGCTGCAAGGCCTCGAATTCCTTTTGGGGGATCTTCATGTA
>DATFZR010000015.1:0-2377 GCA_035314265.1 Candidatus Acidiferrales bacterium | reverse complement strand
TGCCGATTTCCAACGACGCCTATTTCCGTTATTCCGTCGGGAAGTTCCTGTTCGCTTCTTTGCTCATCCCGCTGCCGCTGGGCGTCGCCTACGTGTACGCGGCCATGCATTCCCCTCCGGCCGTCTCGATGGCCGCGGCGCTCCTCGCTTTCTTTGCCGTGCTTCTCAGCTTTGCCCAGTGCCTCGCCCTCTGCGTGCTGCTCATCATGCGGCAGCCTTCCTGGATGCGGACCTGGGTGGCCGTTGTCTTCTTTGCTTTTGCCTGGCCGGTTCTGCTCGCCCCTCCCGTGGTGTCCGATCTCCTGCAGACGGCCCCCCTGCTCCTGCCCCCCGGATGGATTGCCCTCGCCTACCACTACGGCGTTCTCGGCGGACACCCCGCCGCGCTGCTCCTGTTCCTCCCCGCGGCAGCCATTTTCGTTCCCGCGGTCTCTGACTACCGCAAAATGAAAAAGGCCTATTCCGGTTTGGATTTTGAGATCGCCTCGCGCTTTGTCGAGCAGTTCACTGAAGCAGACGGCGGGCTCGTCCACGGCGAAGACGGGCCGGGCGTCGAGCCCACCTGGTTCGATATGCGCGACAGCACGGTCCGGCTGCGCATGCGCGAGGCCGCGTTCCCCGAGCTTCGGCTCGAACCCGCGGATTGGAATTCCGCCGGGTGGATCGAGTCTTTGGCCGCCCGCTGGCTCTCCGCCCGCGAAAAGACGCTGGCGGAATTCTTCCTTGGCAGCCAGTTGGGCCGCTGGACCGCGCAGTGGCGCGCCGCCCTCACGTGGGCCATCCCCGCTTCCTTCCTCGCGTTGCCATTCCTGCCCCTGCCGGCGTGGTGCGGCGCGTTGGCCGCTGCCGTCGCAGGCCTGGCCGGACTGCCGCTCGCCGGGGGAAAGTGGCCGGCCTTCGACGCCGTCTGGTCGTCGGGCGTGCTGCTGCCCGCCTTTGCCTCAATGCCGGTGGGATACTGGGAAGCTTCGCGCATGATGTTCAAGGTGAACGTCGTGCGCACCGCGGTGTGGTCGCCTTTTCTCTGCGTCGGCGCCTGGATGTTCGGTCTCCAGCTCGGTCTATCCGTGCTTCACGCGGCGGCTGTGGCTTTGCAGGTCCTCGTGGTTCTTCTGGTCGTGCAACCACTGATGATTGCGGCGCGGTTTTCCTCCGGCACAAACGATTCGCGCAGCTATCTCCTGGAGTCGGCCGCGTCCCTTGGCTTGTTCTTGGGGTGCGCGGTGGCGCTCGCTACCGTAACCGTGGGTTTCTTCGCTCTTCCCCTGCCGTATGCGCTTGGTTGTTCCCTCTTGCTGCCCGTGCCGTCGGCCATCTGCTGGTCGTGCTACGGGCTCCTCTACAACCGCGCCCGCATTGACCTCACCAAGATCCCGCAGTAAGGCGAATCCGGTAGCCGGCCAACGCGCGACGCCCGCGCCACGAACCCCGCCACGAATGCCCCCTCCCTCCCGCCACCCCTCCCTCGTCACCACGCACCGCCTTTGCTACACTCCCCGCATGCCCAGGAAAAAGACAGCACCCAAAAAGAAAGCAAAGGCGGCGAAAAAGAAGCCCGCCCCCAAAAAGAAATCCGCCCCCCGCAAAAAGAAGCGCCCCACCCGCGCCAAACAACAACGCACCAGATCCCTCCCCGCCGCCACCCGCCGCGGCCTGGGCGCAGCCTCCGCCGGACAATCTGGCGCCCTTCAAGGCCTCTCCCGCAAAGAGAACGTAGACTCCGAAAGCGTCGAAGAATTACTCGAAGAAGGCCAGTCCTTCGAAGCCGAAGTCCTCAGCGGCGTAGAAAACGCCAAAGATCCCGATCAAGGCGAAGTCACCACCTCCGAAGTCCCCGAAGACGACGTCCCCGGCGAATACACAGACCGCGACAAATGAAGAAGGCAGTGGCCAGGGAGGAGTGAGGACCAGAGTGATGACCAGAGTGATGAGCGAGAGAGAATCCCCTTCTCGCCTTTGTTCTTCTTGCCAGCCACTAGCCACCAGCCACTGTAGTCTGCCCCCATCCCCATGCCCCAAATCCTCCAATTCCCATCCTCCTCCGCCTTCCGCAAATGGCTCTCCGCGAATCACCGCCAATCCTCCGGAATCTGGTTGCGCTTTTTCAAAAAGACCTCCGGCGAGCCCACCGTCACGCACGCGGAAGCCCTCGATCAGGCGCTGTGCTTCGGATGGATCGACGGCCAGCTCCGGCCCCACGATCACTCCTCCTGGCTGCAACGCTTCACCCCGCGCCGTCCCCGGAGCGCCTGGTCCAGGATCAACACGCAGCACGCCGATAGGCTCACCCAGTCGGGCCGCATGAAGCCCGCAGGCCAGGCCCAAATCGACGCCGCCAAACACGACGGCCGCTGGACAGCCGCCTACGATTCCCCAA
>DATFZR010000014.1:0-3717 GCA_035314265.1 Candidatus Acidiferrales bacterium | reverse complement strand
TGGACCTGACACACCTGAAAGAGGATTACGTGAAGAAGCGGTTCCCGCGGATTTACTCCACCTGCCAGAGTTACGGCGTGGATATCACCAACGACCTGGTGCCCGTGCGTCCCGCGGCGCATTACGTGATGGGCGGAGTGAAAACGGACCTCGAAGGGCGTTCTTCTCTCGCCGGGCTGTACGTCGCGGGAGAAACCGCATGCACCGGAGTGCATGGCGCAAACCGGCTGGCCAGCAATTCCCTGCTGGAGGGGCTGGTGTTCGGCGCGCGCGCCGGGAAGGCCATGCTCGGCGATACCAAATTCGCAAAGAAGCATGCCGCCAAGTGGCCCGATTCAGCGCGTACCGAGGGGAAGGCGGCCGGCGCCCCCGGCGTCCCCGGAGGAGGTCACGCGGCGGGCGCCGAGGCTGCCAACTCTGAGCTCGAGAAGATTCACGCCATCATGTGGAAAGACGCCGGAATCATCCGCAACGGGCGCGAACTGAAAGAGGCGCTGGCGGCGCTCTCCGGGCTGGCGCCGGCACAGGTGGAGACGCAGACGCGGGCGGCGCTCGAGCTTCGGAATATTCTTCAGCTCGGGCAACTCATTGTGAAGTCTGCGCTGGCGCGCGAGGAGAGCCGCGGCGGGCATTTCCGCAGCGACTTCCCCTTCCACGACGACGAGAAGTTCAAGAAACACTCGCTCATCTCGCGCGGCCACGCGGTGACGTTCGGCTGATGCCTGCGATTCGCCCGCAGGGGGCGGCGAAGGCCGGAGCGTTGCCCGGGGCACACCCCCGGTGATAAACTGCGGCTTCCCTAGTTCATCGTATCGAAAGGTCAAGGACACCCGGTGCCCCAGGACAAATCCGATATCAGTTTTCGTGTGATCGATCGCCGTCTCTTCACGGAAGATGGCGAACTGCGCCCCGAAGCGCAAGAGCAGGCCAAGCGGGAAAAAGAAGCGCCAAAGCCGGACCCGGCTGCGGTGAAGCCGGTGGAAGGGGCTCCGGCCAGCGGAACGGCCACGGCGCCGCCGGAGGCCATCGCGGCGCCTGAGAAGCCGGTGCCCGCTCGCTCGCCGTATTTCGACCTGCTGATCCGCAGCCTCGCAAATCAGGCGGCCATGTTGCTCACCGGGATGCAGGATCCGGCCACAGGCCAGACCATGGTGGACATCGAAGGCGCACGGGAAGTGATCGACATGCTCGACGCCCTGCGCGACAAGACCCACGGCAATCTGGCGCCGGAAGAAGACCGCATGCTCGCCGAACTGCTGGGCTCGTTGAAGTACAGCTTTCTTGAAGTGAGCAAAGCCGCCGCCGCGGCCGCAGCGCAGCACGCCGGGGGCGGAAAAGGCGGCCCGCGGCGCTGAACGCGGGAGCGCCGGACAAACCTGCGCTACCTGGAATGGATTCCCCTCAACAAAAAACGCCGAAAACCCTGCGGCTGACGATGCTGGGCTCGGGCACGTCCATGGGCGTGCCGTCTCTGGGATGCGGGTGCGCGGTGTGCAAATCGGCGGACCCACGTGACAACCGCACGCGCCCCTCCATCCTGATCACCGCCGATGGCCGCAACATCCTGATTGATACCTCGCCGGACTTTCGCCAGCAGGCCCTGCGCGCGGGTTTGCCGCGGCTGGACGCGGTGCTCTACACCCACGGGCATGCCGACCACATCCTGGGTCTCGACGACATCCGCCCATTCAACCTCAGGCAAAACGAGAAAGTGCCGGTGTACGCCAATCGCCAGACGCTGGCCATTCTGCGCCGCACGTTTGCGTATATCTTCGACGAAGCGCCCACGCTCAGCACCATCCCCGCGGTGGAGTTGCGCGAGATCGACGGGCCGTTCGAAGCCTCGGGTGTCTGCTTCCAACCCATTCCGGCGCGGCACGGCGATATGGACGTTCTGGGTTTCCGGTTCGGCCGCGCGGCGTATCTGACGGATTTTTCGGAGATCCCGCAGGCATCCATGGACCTGCTGCGCGGGCTGGATGACTTGATCCTCGACGCCCTGCGCGACAAACCCCACCCGATGCACTCCACCGTGGCGAATTCGCTCGAGATTGTGCGGCAACTCGCTCCGCGGCGCGCATGGTTCACGCACATCAGCCACGACCTGCCGCATGAGGAAACCAACGCGCGGCTGCCGGAAAACGTGCGGCTCGGCTACGACGGCCTGAGCTTCGAGGTGGCCGTGCGATCGAAGATGCGCGTCTACCGCGGCATTCCCGAATGGAAGGCCGACGCATCTGTCGCGGCGCGGCGCACTGCGCTGGCCATCGGAAACTTTGACGGCGTGCATCTGGGCCATCAGGCCGTGCTGGGCCGGGTGAACGAATACGTCTGCACGAGCGGCGCAATGGGCATGGCCGTGACTTTCGATCCGCACCCGTTGAAGGTGCTGCGCCCGGAGCACGCGCCGCTGCTGCTCTCGACGCTCGAGCAGCGCCTGGCGTGGATGGACGAGCTGGGCCTGGAGGCCGCGCTCGTCCTTCCGTTTACGCTCGAACTCGCACAGATGAGCGCCGCTGACTTTGTAGCGCAAATGCTGGCCGCGACGCTGCGGATCGAGCGCATCTTTGTGGGAGACAACTTCCGGTTTGGCCATCGCCAGGCCGGCGACGTGGCGCTGCTCAAATCGCTCGCGCGGCAGTTTCACTACACGGTGGAGATTGTGCCTCCCCTGGCCATGGACGGCGAACCGGTCTCCAGCACCAGCGTGCGCCGCGCTGCAGCGGACGGCCGCATGGAAGATGCGGCGCGCCTGCTCGGGCGGCCGTACACGCTCAGCGGGCAGGTGGTAAGCGGCACGGGCACCGGCAGCCGCGAAGTGGTGCCGACGCTGAATCTCGCGTTCGAACAGGAGTTGCTGCCCGCTCGCGGGGTTTACGCCACGGAAGCGCGCGTGGGAGACAAATGGTATCGCTCGGCGACGAACGTCGGCGTGCGGCCAACGTTCAACGGATCGCGCCTGACTGTGGAAAGCCACCTCTTTGACTTCAGCGACCAGGTGACTTCCGGCCCGCTCGAGGTGCGCTTCTGGAAGCGCCTGCGCGGCGAGCAGAAATTCGCCTCAGCCGCCGAATTGAAAACCCAGATTGCCGCGGACGTGGAAGGGGCGCGAGCGTTTTTCGCCGAGCGACCCGAGGAGTGAGGCCGGCGAGGGGCGCCTGCGCCGCGAAATTTCAGTGCGCGGCTCTGGCTTTGCCCGTTGCGGCAGCGGGCAGGCAGGAGCGGCAATAGCCGCCGACTTCCGTTCGGCTGATCTTGATCTTCATGTCCAGTTGCTGCTCGATCTGCCGCTTCATTTCGTCGTACAGGGCGCTTTCGAACTCGCGCACTTTTCCGCAGCGCAGGCAGGCCACGTGGATGTGCTCGCGCGGCGCATGGCTCTCGTAGTAGTGCCGGTCGCCGCGGATGTGCAGCAGGTCGAGCTCGTCAATCAAACCCAGCTTCTTCAACAGGTCCACCGTGCGGTACACCGTGACGCGATGGACGTGGTGGTCCAGCTTGCGGGCGCGCTCGTAAATTTCGTCAATGTCCAGATGGCGCTGCGCCGTGTCCATCACCCGGACGATCACGCGCCGCTGGCGGGTAAGCCTGCGGCCGCGGGAACCGAGTTCGGCCTCCAGGCGGCCGGGGCGCTCGCCGGCGTTGATGCGCTCGCCGCTCGAAACTCGTGTGGAGACTGCCGCGCTTTCCACTTTCGCCTATCCCCTTTTCGCCATC
>DATFZR010000013.1:0-4253 GCA_035314265.1 Candidatus Acidiferrales bacterium | reverse complement strand
GGCGCCGCTATGGGCACAGGAGACGACCCCGATGCCCTCTGGCAGGTCGCGGTGGCCATCGGCAATACGCGGAGCTGGCGCGAAGCCCTTCCCGTGGCGCAGAGAATCCTGGAGATCCAGCCGGCACACGGAGACGCCAATCTGCTTGCAGGACAATTGGGGATGGAGGATGGGGACACTGCGTGTCTTGCGGCCTTCGAGCGTGCGATGGCCGCGACGCCTGCCGCCGTTCCCGTTGCCAGCGGTCTGGCGGCACGATTTTTGGAAGCGCAGGGACAATCGGAAGCCGCCGCGTCCTACCGCAAACGGGCGGACGAGTACCGAATCGCTGAGGAGGCGCTGGCCGTGGAGCGGAATCGTGTGTGCGCCAGCGACACTTTTTCTCCCGCGTGCTGCCCGAACGAAATCACCGCGGCACTGCAACGCGTCGTGGAACATCACGGCTCGCACGTGCGCGCCGCCTACCTGTTGCGGAAGCAGGTGCCCGGGGGCGACGAGAAGCCGGTGTACATTTTGGGGATCGAGCGGCGCACATTCCTGTTTGAAAACACGGCGCGGGCGGACCGGCTGATGCTGGAAAGGATTTCGAAGGCGCCGGGGCTGCCCGCCGGCGTGCTGGTTTGCGTAGTGACGCGAATCAATCGCGGGCTGCTCGGGAAATGGAAGGCTGTGCCGCATGCGCTGCTGCGCCGGTCTGCGCCGCCGCAGAGGGCAGCGCTCGCTCACCTGGAAGCTCCCGCGGCGACAAAGTAAGCGGCAGCCTGCGCACGTGGCGAATGACAGGTGACTGGATGAAACCGACCGTTCCCCAGTGACAGGCGATCTCTCGCCCGCTCCAGTCGCATTCCCCCCAATCACCAGTCACGCGTCACCGGACGCGAAGAGCCGCTATTCGCAGTGCAAAGCCATCAGTAAATCCACAGGAATGGAAATGACGCTTTTTGCCTGCACACGCTCGGCCACCCCGGGCAAAGGCGCGTGCAGGGATGAAGGAGCAAGCGGGTGGCCAGCGAACCTTCCGGGGCGCCTGCTAACCCGTTGAGCCGTTGGTGGTTGCAGAAGGAATACGGGGCGCGGCGGGCGGACGTGTCCGCTTCCGAGAATGCGTTGTAGCGAAACTGGCCAGTGGCCTACGGATTCTTGAAGGGGGCTCCTCTGGGGCGGAGGAGCGGCTGCGGCGCTTTGGGCGCGGTTGCCCTATTATGGGCGGGAATGAACGAGCCTTCCATGGCCGCGGCTAACGTGATCTTTTACGACGGCGACTGCGCGTTGTGCCATGGCTTTGTGCGGTTCCTGCTGGGACGGGACGCGGCCAGCAAACGATTCGTCTTTTCGCCGCTGGGGGGACGGCTGATTACGCAATTGCTCACGCCGGCGGAGCGGGCGGGGTTGCCGGATAGCCTGGTGCTGCGTACGGGGGATGGCCGGTTGCGGGTGCGTTCGGAGGCAGTGCTCGGCTCATTCGAGATCTTGGGGGGATTCTGGGCTGGACTTGCGGCGGTGTGCCGGTTGGTTCCGGTTGGGGTGCGAGACGCGGTGTACGACCTGATCGCACGCTCCCGCCGCGCGGTGTTTGGAACAACCTCGTTCGCTTGCCCCCTTGTGCCTGCCAACCTGCGCGATCGTTTTGTGGATTGACAGAGGGGATGGCTGAGACGGCTTGCTGGGCGGGCTAGAGGTTGAGGGCGCTGTAGCGGCCGGCGATTTGCTGGGAGAGATCTGAAGGGCGCAGGGGCGTGCCGCCGCGGGGATTCGTCCACCGGCCGGGAATCGGGGTGTTGCAGGCGGGGCAGGCGTCGCCTTTGAGGTGGTTTTCCTGCACTTCGTGCCAGCCGCGGCGGACGAGCAGGGCGTCGCAATTGGGGCAACGCGTCTCCCCCGCCCCGTTGAGGATGTTTCCTTCGTAGACGAAGTGGAGGCCGACCTCGCGTGCAATGTTGCGCGCCATGTGCAGGGTGGCGGGGGGAGTGCGCGGCTTGTCCTGGAGTTTGAAATCGGGATGGAAGGCGGTGAAGTGGAGGGGGACGCCGGGTCCCAGATGTTCGAGAATCCATTCGGAGAGCTTGCGGATTTCCTTGGGGTCGTCGTTGAGATCGGGGATGAGCAGGTTGGTGATCTCGACCCAGACGTTTGTTTCGTGCTTGAGCCATTCGAGGGTTTCGAGGACGGGCGTGAGATGGGAGAGCGTGATCTTTCCGTAGAAACCTTCAGTGAAGGCCTTCAGGTCTACGTTGGCGGCGTCAATGTGATCGTAGACATCGTGGAAGGCTTCGCGGGTGATGTAGCCGTTGGTGACCATAACGGTGTTGAGGCCCAGGGCGCGGGCGGCTTTGGCGATGTCAATGACGTATTCGCCCCAGATGGTGGGCTCGTTGTAGGTGAAGGCCAGGGAGGGGCAGCCGTATTTCATGGCCACGTGCGGGACGTCTTCGGGCGGAAGGTGGGTGGAGTGGACCTGGTCTGACTTCGATTTGGAGATGTCCCAATTCTGGCAGAAGAAGCAGCCCATGTTGCATCCGGCGGTGCCCATGGAAAAGACGCGGGTACCGGGAAGGAAATGATTGAGGGGCTTTTTCTCGATGGGGTCCACCTGGAGCGCGGCGGGGGCGCCGTAGCCGAGGCTGTAGAGTTTGCCGCCCTGGTTTACGCGGATGAAGCAGAAGCCGGTTTGTCCTTCGCCGATGTGGCAGTGGCGCGGGCAGAGGTAGCAGTGGACGCGGTTGCCGGGCTCGGAGTCCCACCAGCGGGCTTCGTGGAGGGTTTCGGTTTTTTGGAAGAGTTTGAGATCGTCCACGGCTTAGAACCTTTACTGCGAAAATCGAAATTCGAAAATCGAGGCTCGGTAGGAGAGGAGACCCCCTAATTCATTATACGCCTGGGGTATGTCTGTTTTGGGCGGCACGGCGGGTGGCGACCCAATCCAGGTAGGAGCCGACCCTTTCGCGCTGACCCCAGAGGAGACTGAAGAACTTTATGGGGCCGGGGTTGGCGGCTTGCGGGCCGAGGAGGGTTTCGAGGCGCCAGCGTAGATAGGGGCTTTGCCAGGGGCGCAGGCGGTAGCCTTTTGCGGTGGTCCAGTAGAAGTGCAGGGCCTCGGCGAGGCGATTCATTGGAATTATTGTAACAGCATGACTGCGGAGCCGGCGTCCGGCGCCGCCTTTGCAGTGTACGAACGAACTGAATGGCGGGAGAGCGGTTGCCGGTGCGGGATCGGCCGGCAGGGCCGGCGGGGACGCCGGCGCTACGTCAGGCGGCGGACCCAGATGCGGCTGGTGGCTGGTTTTCCGAGATGCACGGGCTTGGCGCCGCGGGCGGAGACTTCCAGGGTCATGGTTTCGTCGTATTCGCGGCGGCGGACGCGAACGCGGGTGCCGGGGCGGAGGCCCAAGCCGGCGACGAACCGGAGGAATTCCGGGTCGCGCTCTTGCACACGGAGGACTTCGACGGCTTCTCCCGCGGCGGCGTCTGAAAGAGGGAAAGCGCCGCGGCGCTTGCGGAGGTTGAGCAGGCCGCCCATGAGCGGAACGCCGTGGGGGCAACTGCTCTCGCGGCCGAAGCGCGCGAGGAGCAGATCGATCACGTCGTCGGAAATGCCGTGCTCGAGGCGCTCGGCTTCTTCGTGAGCCTTGGACCAGTCGAGGCCGATTACGTCGGTGAGAAGTTTTTCAGCGAGGCGGTGGCGCAGGGCCAGGTGTTCGGCGCGGGCGCGGCCGCGGGAAGTGAGTTCGATGCGGCCGTCGCGGCGGACGCGAAGCTGGCCATCGCGGGCCATGCGCTTGAGCGCAGCGGCGACGGCGGGCGGGGTGACTTGCAGGTCTTCCGCGAGGCGCGCACTGATGGGAGGAGTCTGCTCTTCCTCGACGATATTCCAAATCGCCTTCAGGTAGTCTTCCTGCGAAACGCTGGTGCGCTGGCGTTGCAAGGCGGGTCTCGGGGAATATGGTGCTCGGACGGCGGGGGAAAAGCAAACGGGATTGGGTGGAGCGAGGATACGGCGTTACTTCTGGGACTCGATGCGGAGGCGGGCGGCTAGTTCGATTACGCGGGCCTCGATTTCGTCGCAGACGCGGCGGTAGACCTGCATATCGTCGCCGTAGGGATCGGTGACTTCCCAATCCTCGACGCGTGCGTTGAGATTATCGCGGAAGAGAGCGGGGCCGTGGATTCCCGTGAGGTTGATGATGAGCTGCGCGGCCAGGATTTCCGCTTCCGTAGTTCCTTTGGAGCGCTGGCCGGGCATGAGGATGCCGCGT
>DATFZR010000012.1:0-2896 GCA_035314265.1 Candidatus Acidiferrales bacterium | reverse complement strand
AATACCAGGTGCCCAGGTTCCAGATGATGGCCGCAAACAGCAAGGCAAACACCATCGCGAATCCGGCCGTGCTTCCGACCTGCAGGATCAGCTCGACGGGCAGGAGCGAGACGATGCCGAAGGCCACGGCGCCGCTTGAAGCCAGCACGCCCAGGAAGTTCCAGGTGCCCGACCAGACCACAGCGACGTGTGGCTCGAGCGAATGCGTGTAAATGACGGTGGCAACGGCGTTGGCCGTATCGTGGAATCCGTTCACAAATTCGAAACCCAGGGCCACCAGCAGGGCCACGCCCAGCAGAATAAAGGGCATCGCGGATGTCGGGTGCATTCCCGCCAGGTCCGTGATGAGGTGCCCACCGGCGTAGATAAATCCAATCAGCAGGGCCACGCCGAATATCGCGAAGCCCCACTTACCCGGCCCGGCGGACATCTTCTCCTGTAATGCCGCCTTCGGTTCCAGCCCCATCGTTTCCGAAGCCATGGTCCAAGTCTCCTTAAGAGGACCGGAGCGGATGCTCCGGCGGCGGGATGCGCAGAATCCCGGGTAGGGGCGCAAACTAGCCGCTGAACATTACCTCTGTGTGACAGACAGGTGAACAATGCAAGGTATACTCACAAAAAGGGCCTACGAGGCTGTAACATTCACGCGGTATTCTCTCCCCCGCGGAGGTGTCGAGATGCAAGACCAACTGGCAGATCCACGTCTCTACGTCAATCGGCACCTTTCCTGGCTCCGGTTCAACGGACGTGTGCTTGAAGAAGCGCGTGACGCGAGCAATCCCCTGCTGGAGCGGGTGAAGTTCCTGGCCATCACGGCGAGCAATCTGGACGAATTCGTGGAAGTGCGCGTGGCCGGGCTGCTGCAGCAGGTGGAGCACGGCAACAGCAAGCTGGGGCCGGACGGCAAAGCTCCCGAAGAAGTGCTGAAGGAGCTGGCGCAGGAAATCCACGGCTTTGTGGACGGGCAGTACCGCTGCTGGCAGGAAGAGCTGGTGCCGGCGCTGGCCAAGGAATCCATCCGCGTGCTCGCGCCGAAAGAGCTGGGACCCGAGGCGCGGGTGTTTCTGGAAGAGTTCTATTCGAAGACGGTGGAACCCCTGCTGACGCCGGTGACCATGGACCCGGCGCACCCGTTTCCCCACGTGCTGAACAAGGCGCTGTGCCTGGCGTTTCTGCTGCGGAAGAAGGGACGGAAGGTGCGGACGCTGCTGGGCGTGGTGACGGTGCCGCGCGCGCTTCCCCGCCTGGTGCAACTGCCCTCGGCGGAAGGCAAGGTGGAATACATCTTTTTGCACGACGTGGTACACGCGTTCGCGGGGCAGCTCTATCACGGGTATGAAGTGCTCTCCGGCGCGGCGTTCCGCGTGACGCGCAACAGCAACCTGTATCTGGAGCCGGAGGAATCGCGCAGCCTGCTGGAATCGGTGGACACGCAACTGCACCAGCGGCGCAAGGGCGAGGCGGTGCGGCTGGAGATCGAAGCGGGAGCGAGCCAGGACATTGTGGACCGGCTGGAAACGAACTTCGATGTGGCGCGCTGGCAGGTGTTCCGCGTGAACGGGCCGGTGAACCTCTCGCGGCTGTTCCATTTGTACGAAGAGACGCCGCGGCCGGACCTGAAGTACCGGCCGTTTACGCCGCGGGAGCTGGCGATCAAGCCCGGTCCGGCATCGCTGTTCGAGGTGGTGCGGAAGCAGAGCGTGCTGCTGCACCATCCGTACGATTCCTACGAGCCGGTGGTGGACTTCATCCACGGGGCGGCGCACGACCCGCACGTGCTGTCGATCAAGCAGACGCTGTACCGCACGAGCTCCGACTCTCCCATCGTGCGCGCGCTGATCGAGGCGGCGGCGAAAAAAGAAGTGACGGCGGTGGTGGAGCTGCAAGCGAGCTTTGACGAAGCCTCGAACATCCGCTGGGCGCGGGACCTGGAGGAAGCGGGCGTGCAGGTGTCCCACGGCGTGGTGGGACTGAAAACGCACTGCAAGCTGGCGCTGGTGGCGCGGAAAGAGGCGAATGGGCAGACCCGCCGCTACGCGCACCTGGGAACGGGAAACTACAACCCGAGCACGGCGCGGTTCTATACGGACCTGAGCCTGCTGACCAGCGACCCGCACATCACGTCCGCGGTACACCACGTGTTCAACTACCTGACGGCGTATTCGGAGCGGCCGAAATACAATCCGCTGTTCGTGGCGCCGCTGAACCTGGGCAAGACCACCGAAGCGCTGATCGAACGCGAGGCGGTGCACGCGCGCGCGGGACGTCCCGCGCTGATCGTGGCCAAGGTGAACGCGCTGGTGGACGAGAAGATGATCCGGGCGCTCTACCGCGCGTCGCAGGCGGGCGTGCGGATCGAACTGATCGTGCGCGGCGGCTGCGCGCTGCGTCCGGGAGTGCGCGGGATCAGCAGCCACATCCGGGTGCGCAGCGTGATCGGGCGCTTTCTGGAGCACAGCAGGATTTTTGTGTTCGGCAACGGAGGCGACCCGGAGGTGTACCTGGGCAGCGCGGACTGGATGCCGCGGAACCTGTACGAGCGCGTGGAGATCATGTTCAACCTGGAGGATCCGGTGCTGCGGCACCAGGTGCTCACGCAGGTGCTTGCGCCATACCTGGCCGATACCGCGAAGACCAGATACATGCTGCCGACCGGCGAGTACGTGCGCGGCCGCGAGGCGAAGGCGGTTTCCGGTGCGAAGAATGGCTACCATTTCAACGCCCAGGACTTTCTGATCGATTTTGCGATCGGGCGGAAAGAGGCGGGGCCGCTGCCGCCGCTGCCGTCGTATTTGAGGACGCATGCGAGGGCGGGGAAGTGAGGGGGGGCGGTTGGGAGTTGAGGGTTGAGAGTTGAGAGGCTCCTCCAGGGGATCGGATTTCGTTTTTGAACGGG
>DATFZR010000011.1:0-3642 GCA_035314265.1 Candidatus Acidiferrales bacterium | reverse complement strand
CGCGGTGATTGAAGCGGATTCGAAGGGAGCGCTGCTGGGCGAATCGCAGATCGGCGTGGGGGATGACGATGCGGGCGTCCGTCTGGCGGCGAACGCGAACTGGACGGCGGGCCTTCCGTTTGAGGCCAGCCTCACGGGAAGCACCGCGCATCTGGCGGAGCTGTCGACAGCGGTGGCCGCGCTGGGACTTTCGGCGGAGGCGCAGCCTCTTCGCGCGGAGGGTTCCGCCTTTGTACGGCTGAATTGGAAGGGCTCGGCGCGTCCGTGGCTCGTGTCCACTTTGGGCACGCTGGCTCTCGAGGATGTGACTCTCTCCGGCGGGGCGCTGCGCAGCCCGATTTCCGTGGGCAGCGCGCGCCTGGATTATCTTCCCGTGCAGCGGCGGTTGCAGTTTTCCGCGACGAAGGCGTTTGGTACCACCTGGACGGGCACCGCGCGCGCCGCAACGATTGCCGGGCCGTGGGAGTTCGCGCTCACGGCCGACCGGCTGAATCCCGCGGCGCTGGTCCGCGGATTCTCCAACCCGCCGCCGGAGAATACGAGCCTGCTCTCGCGCATCCTGCCGGCGCAGGCGGCGTCCACGCTGGCGCGGGAGCGCCCTGCATGGCCCGCGTGGCTGCGCGGGGAGGGAAAAATCACTGCGCTGGCGCTCGACGTGGGGCGCCTCGAATTCGAGCGCGTGCAAGGCAGCATCACGCTCGGCGAGCGGCAAGTGGTTCTGGAAGGCGCCGAGGGCGGCCTCTACGGAGGGCGCGTGCGTGGTGAAGTGCGCGCCGACTTCGGCGAACAGCCGCGCTACGACGTGCGCACGGAGTTCGACGGCGTGAGCGTGGGCGCGCTGTCGGCTGTGGCCATTTCGACGCGCCTGTGCTGCAGCGGTGCGGCTTCGGGACATGTGGAACTGACCGCGACGGGATGGGACCGCGACGCGCTGTTCGCGAGCCTGGCCGGCACCGGCCACGCGGAAGTGCGGTCCGGCGCGCTGCTGACGCTCGATCTTCCGGCCACCATCGCCGAGCGAGCCCTGCGCGCCGGGCGGACGGCGCCGCGCGCGGCCTCCGGCGACTTTCTACTGAGCGCCGGCCGCATTCAGTTGGAGAAGTTCGTCTTCGATTTGCCATCGTCTTTTCTCGAAGGGAGCGGAAGCGTGAGCTATCGCGGCGAAATCGACGTGAAGGTCTTCAACACGCTGCCCGGCGGGCGTCCCGCCGCATCCACGCACGGCGTCCAAATCACGGGGACGCTGGCCGCGCCGCAGATTGCTCCGGGAAAATCGCCGCGGTGACGAGACAGCGGCCCTGCTCGCCAAGCCTCTAGTAGCTCAGGTTGGCGCCGAAATCCGGAATGCCTCCGCCCTTGGGTGGCCGCCCAGCTGGCGCGCTATGGGGTGGTGATCCAGCGCTGTGCAATCTGCCGGCGCTACCTCCGTTTTGCGCGGGTGGATGCGCGGCGCGGCGCCACCGTGGCAGGTTCGGGAGCGTTGCTCGCGGCCGAATCCGGCGCGGGCGGCGCGACGCTGGGCGCCGCGGGGTCGGCTGGAAGCGAAAACAATTCGCTCAGGCTTTTCTGCTTGAGGGCGCGGACGCGGTCGCGAATCTGGGCCGCGCGCTCGAATTCGAATTTTGCCGCGGCGTCGCGCATCTGGGTCTCGAGCTGGGTTATGGCTTGCTGGAGCGCGGCTTCGTCCACGATCTGATCGAGTTCCGGCGCGTCCAGCGGCACGGTCAGGTAATCCGCGTCCACCACCGCGGCGAGGTGCATGTCCACGGACTTGATGATGCTCTGCGGCGTGATGCCGTGCTCGGTGTTGTAGGCCACCTGCTTGGCGCGGCGGCGATTCGTCTCGTCGAGCGCCTGCTGCATGGAGCCGGTCACGCGGTCGGCGTAGAGGATGGCTTTTCCATCCAGATGTCGCGCGGCGCGGCCGATGGTTTGGATCAGGGCGGTGGCGCTGCGCAGGTAGCCCTCTTTGTCCGCGTCCAGGATGGCCACCAGCGACACTTCCGGCAGGTCCAACCCTTCGCGCAGCAGGTTGATGCCAATCAGCACGTCGAATTCGCCGCGGCGCAGGTCGCGCAGGATGCGCACGCGCTCGAGCGTCTCCACCTCGGAGTGCAGATAGCGGCAGCGGATGCTGATCTCGGTGAAATACTGCGCCAGGTCTTCCGCCATGCGTTTGGTGAGCGTGGTCACCAGCACGCGCTGGTTCTGTTCGGTGCGCCTGCGGATTTCCTCCAGCAGGTCGTCCACCTGGCCGCGGACGGGCCGCACTTCCACTTCCGGGTCGATCAGGCCGGTGGGGCGGATCACCTGCTCCACCACCACGCCTCCCGCCTTGGTGAGTTCGTAGGCCGAGGGAGTGGCGGAGACGTACACGATTTGATTCGTGCGGTGGTCGAACTCCTCGAAGGTGAGCGGCCGGTTGTCCAGCGCGGACGGCATGCGGAAGCCGTGCTCCACCAGCGTTTGCTTGCGCGAGCGGTCGCCGTGATACATGCCGTGAAGCTGCGGCACGGTCTGGTGCGACTCGTCAATGAACAGCAGGTAGTCCTGCGGAATGTAGTCGAGCAGGGTGGGCGGCGCCTCGCCCGGCAGCCGGCCGGACATGTGCCGCGAGTAGTTTTCCACGCCGTGGCAATAGCCGATGGTGCGCATCATCTCCACGTCGAACAGGGTGCGCTGGGAGACGCGCTGGGCTTCGATGAACTTTCCCTGCTTTTCGAGCTCGGGCTTCCACCAATCGAGCTCCTCGAGGATTGTTTCGATGGCCCGGTCTTTCTGCGCCTGTGGCAGCACGTAGTGCGACTTGGGATAGATGGTGACGCGCGCCAGGTCTTCCGCGCCCGGGCGCACGCGGCCGGTGAGTGGATCCACCTGCCGCAGCGCTTCCACACTGTCGCCCCACAGCTCGATGCGGTAGGCGAAGTCGTCGTAGGCGGGCAGGATGTCGATCGCATCGCCGCGCACGCGAAATGTTCCGCGGCGCATTTCTTCGTTGCGCTCGTATTGGATTTCCACCAGCTTCCGCAGGATTTGCTCGCGCGAGGTCTTCTGGCCCTTTTCAAGCATCAGCAGCATGCCGTAGTAGGCTTCGGGCGAGCCGATGCCGTAGATGCAGGAGACGCTGGCCACGATGATCACGTCGCGGCGCTCGAAGAGGGAGCGGGTGGCGCTCATGCGCAACTTGTCGAGCTCGTCGTTGATCGTGGCTTCCTTCTCGATGTAGGTGTCGGACGCGGGCATGTAGGCTTCTGGCTGGTAGTAGTCGTAGTAGCTGACGAAATACTCCACGGCGTTCTGCGGGAAGAAGTGGCGGAACTCGTGGAAGAGCTGCGCGGCCAGCGTCTTGTTGTGGGCCAGCACGAGCGTGGGGCGCTGCGTATGCTCGATGATTTTGGCCATGGTGAAGGTCTTGCCGGAGCCGGTCACTCCGAGCAGCACCTGATGGCGGTCGCCGGCATCGACGCCGCGAACGAGTTGGGAAATGGCCGCGGGCTGGTCGCCGCGGGGCTCGTATTCGCTATAGAGTTTGAAGGGCATGGCTACAGTGGGCTCCGGCGACGTGTGCGCAACAGGGGATTATACATCGTGTGGACGGCCGGACAGCTTGAGTTTGACCCTCCCCCCACCCCCGGAGTTCGT
>DATFZR010000010.1:0-4083 GCA_035314265.1 Candidatus Acidiferrales bacterium | reverse complement strand
CGAAGATAATCCAAATCAGCCGACAATTCCACCGCGCGCTTCTCATCGGCGTAGAAATACCTGCCGTCGTTCTTTCGCACCCCGGATTTCGGCGCGAACAGAAGCAAAAAGGCCCACCGTCACCGGTGGGCCTCCTCGGTCTCTATTCGATGTTCAGTCTAGCTGCAGCCGGAGGTTTCTCCGCAGTTGCCGCACTTGTAGCAACTGCCGTTGCGGGTCATCAGGCTGCCGCAGTTCGAGCAGGTGGGAGCGTCTTCCGCGTACGGAGACGCCAGCGCGCTTGCGGCCACCGCCGCCCCAGCCGCCGGCGCCGTAGCCACGGCGCCGCCGTTTTCACCGTTCTCCGTCGGCACGGTTGTGTTGAGGTAGTCGCGCGAGATGAACTTCCCGCCCAGCCACCGCCCGATGTAGTCCAGCACCGACTTGGCGTAGCGGATGTCCGGATTCGCCGTGAAGCCCGAAGGATCGAACCGCGTGTTCACGAACTTATCCACCAGCGACTTCAGCGGCACGCCGTATTGCAAGCCGATGGAGACGGACATGGCGAACCCGTCCATGAAGCCCGACAGCGTTGAGCCTTCTTTGGACATCTTGATGAAGATTTCGCCGGGCGTTCCGTCGTCGTACATCCCGACGGTCAGATAGCCCTCGTGGCCGCCCACGTTGTATTTGTGCGTGATGGACTTGCGTTCCGCGGGCAGGCGCCGCCGGCCGGTGCCGGGGAACAGCTCCACCTGCGGAGAAGGCGCCGCAGCCACGGCAGGTATCACCGGTGCGGGAACAACCGGCACGGCCACCGGCACGGCCGCCGGAATGGCCGCGGGCTGCGCTGTGCTGGTCTGTGGGCTGGGTTCCTTCTTCCCCTGGCTCGCGGAAAGCGGCTGGCTGCGCTTTGAATTGTCGCGGTAAATCGCCACGGCCTTCAGGCCCACCTTCCACGATTCTACGTAAGCCTGCATGATGTCTTCCACCGTGGAATTTTCGGGCATGTTGATTGTTTTACTGATGGCGCCGGAAAGGAACGGCTGCGCCGCGGCCATCATGCGCACGTGGCCCGTCCAGGAAATCGAACGGGAGCCCTGCGCGGGCGAAAGCGAGCAATCGAACACGGGCAGGTGCTCCGTCTTCAGAGCGGGCGCGCCCTCGATGGTGCCCGTGCGGTCGATGAAGTCCACGATGGCGGACACTTCCTCCGGCTGGTAGCCCAGCCGGCTGAGCGCCTGCGGCACCGTGTTGTTCACGATCTTGATCATCCCGCCGCCCACCAGCTTCTTGTACTTCACCAGGGCGAGGTCGGGCTCGATGCCCGTCGTGTCGCAATCCATCATGAAGCCGATGGTGCCGGTGGGCGCGAGCACGCTCACCTGCGAATTGCGGTAGCCGGATTTTTTCCCCTGCTCGAGGGCCTTGTCCCACGACTCCTGCGCCGCGCGCAGCAGGGAGGGCTGCACGTTTTCCCCCTTGATCGGCCGTATCGAATCGCGGTGCATTCCGATCACTTCCAGCATGGGCTCGCGGTTCTTCTCGTAACCCGCAAACGGCCCCATGCGTTCGGCGATGCGCGCGGACTGCAGGTAGGCCTGGCCGGTCATCAGTCCGGTGATGGCCCCGCACACGTCGCGGCCGCCGTCGGAATCGTAGGGCAGGGCCATGGACATGAGCAGAGCGCCCAGGTTGGCGTAGCCCAGGCCCAGCGGCCGGAAGTCGTGCGAGTTCTGCTCGATCTTCGGCGTCGGGTAATGGGCGTTGCTCACCAGGATTTCCTGCGCGGTGATGGTGACGTCCACCGCGTGCCGGAAGCCCTCCACGTCGAACTGCCCGTTGCGGCCCAGGAACTTCAGCAGGTTCAGCGAAGCCAGGTTGCACGCCGTATCGTCCAGGAACATGTACTCGGAGCAGGGATTCGAAGCGTTGATGCGCGCCGAGGTCTTGCAGGTGTGCCAGCGGTTCACCGTGCTGTCGTACTGCATGCCGGGGTCGCCGCAGTTCCAGGTGGATTCGCCGATCTGCCGCAGCAGGTCGCGCGCCGGAAAGTTCGTGGCGGGCTCGCCGTCAGTGACGTTGTGGGTCCACCAGTCGCGGTCGTCCTCCACGGCCTGCATGAATTCGTCCGTAACGCGCACGGAATGGTTGGCATTCTGGTAGAAGACGGAGCTGTAGGCCTCTCCGTCGATGCCGGAGTCGTATCCCTGCTCGATGAGGGTGTGCGCCTTCTGCTCTTCCTTCATCTTGCAGTTGATGAATTCCATGATGTCGGGATGATCCACGTTCAGGATCACCATCTTGGCCGCGCGCCGCGTCTTGCCGCCGCTCTTGATCACGCCGGCAAAGGCGTCGAAGCCCTTCATAAAGCTCACCGGCCCGCTGGCCGTGCCGCCGCCGGAGAGGGTCTCGTGGCCCGAGCGGATGGTGGAGAAATTCGTCCCCGTGCCGGATCCCCACTTGAAGAGCATGCCTTCGGTCTTCGCGAGGTTCATGATGGAGTCCATGGAGTCGTCCACGGAGTTGATGAAGCACGCCGAACACTGTGGCTTGGCCTGCACGCCCACGTTGAACCACACGGGCGAATTGAAGGCCATCTTCTGCTCGATCAGCAGGTGGGTTAGTTCGTCGCGGAAGGCGTCGCGCGATTCCGGCCCGGCAAAATAGCCGCCTTCCTCGCCCCACTTCACGATCGTATCCGCCACGCGGGCAATCAGGTCGCGCACGGAGGTTTCGCGCTCAGGGGTGTTCGGCTTGCCGTGAAAATATTTGGAGGCCACGATGTTCGTGGCCGTCTGCGACCAGGACTTCGGCACTTCCACGTTGTCCTGGCGGAAGATCACCTGGCCCTTCTCGTTGCCGATCTGCGCCGTACGCCGCTCCCAGTCCATCTTGTCGAATGGCGGGGTCTGCCCGTCGGTGAAGAACCGCTGGAATTTGAGGCCCGTTTTGCGTTGTAGTTGTGTGCCCACGCCAGTGTGTCCGTTCAATACAGCTTTTCCACCCATGTCCGCCTCCCCCTCGTTTTTCGATATCAACCGGTCCGCGCACCGGCTTGGAGGAGTCCGCGGCAGAAGCGGAACCTCCATTATACCGCCTAATTGAAGACGCGAAATCCGGCCGTTTTTGCGGGTAGTAACCCCTTGCCCCACTCGCTGCGGCAAGGCGTCCACCTGGCAACCAGCCGGAATCTGCCATCAGGTTCGGGGTTCCTGCCTGAGGTCTTTCCCTGAAGGGGAAAGCAAACCCGGCGAGCCGCGCACTCAAAAAAACAAGGCGACGACTCTCCCGGCCGCTTCGACTGTTAGGACTGACCTCCGGCGGTAGTATCGAAATCCGAAACGGTATCTGGGCCCTGCCGCTTCGGTTTCACTCCCCCGTGCTGGGGCGGTACTATGCGCCGCACAAAGGGTGGTGTCAAGAGGTGAGATACAAAATAGTGGGGTCGTGTGCCCGAAGCGTCTAGGTATTGTGGTAGGTATCCCAGAGTTGTACTTCAAATTGTTCTCTCCTGCCCTTTCGCCGTACAATGCAGCCATCCTGTTCCCGGTCGGATTCGAGTGATGTCTTTCTCAACGCGTCTCAGAGCTTCGCTGTTCGCGCTCGCTATGCTTCTTTCGAGCGTTCGCTATGGCGCCAGTGCGCGCGCTGCCCAGCAATCCGCTCCGGCCAGTTGCGTGCAGGTTCCCGCTCCATCGGCCGCAGGGCAGTATAGCCCGCGCGGCATCTCCAATTTCGGCCAGGTCTCGCCGGCGCTTTTCCGCGGCGGCCAGCCCAGCACGGATGGCTACCGCGAGCTGAAGCAGATGGGTGTGGATGTCGTGGTGAGCTTCCGTTACGAGAAGGGCGAGAACACACTGGAGCGCCGCGCCGTGGAAGCCCTGGGAATGCGCTTTGTCAGTCTTCCCTGGCGCGCCTGGGACACGCCGGCCGACGGCGACGTGGAGCACTTCTTTACGTTTCTGGCGGCCAACCCGCGCAGCAAGGTTTTTATCCACTGCCAGCTGGGACGCGACCGCACCGGCACGATGGTGGCGCTCTATCGCGTGGCCGTAAACCACTGGTGCCCGGACAGCGCGGTGGCGGAGATGAAGGCCTACC
>DATFZR010000009.1:0-11325 GCA_035314265.1 Candidatus Acidiferrales bacterium | reverse complement strand
CGGGCTGGTGAAGATTTCTGGGAACTAAATGCTGTTTGAGGACATTACCAAGGCATGAGGCGAGGCTTCGGCCGGGAACGGAGCACAGACTAAAGTCTGTGCCACGGCTGCGGCTGAAGTTTGGGCTACTGGAGGTCATGTGAGACGCAAAATCATGTTGGGACTAGCAGTACTGGGCGTGGCTGCGGCGGGCGGGTTGCGGACGCATGGAGCGGAGGCGGAGCCGGGGCAGGCGTCGCTGACGGTGTACAACCAGATGTTTGCCGTGGTGCGGCAAGTGATCCCGATGGAGTTGAAGGCCGGGGCGAACCACGTGACGTTTACCGACATTACGACGCACCTGGAGCCCGATTCCGTGATCCTGCGCGACCCGAACGGTGCGCGGCAACTGCAAGTGCTCGAGCAGAATTACCGGAACGATCCGGTGTCGCAGGAACTGCTGCTCTCGCTGAACGAGGGAAAGACGATCGACTTCCTCACCAAGGATAGAGACGGAAAGGACGTGGTGGTGCAGGGCAGGATCGTCCGCAGCGGGTATGTGCCGCATTACGCGGCGATGAGCCAGTACGGGCAGAACTACGCGATGCAGCAGTATGGCTACGCGCAGGGCGGGGCCGGACAGCCCATCATTGAAGTGAATGGCAAGCTGCAGTTCATGCTGCCGGGCATGCCGGTGTTCCCTGCGCTGGGCGACGATTCGATCCTGAAGCCGACGCTCGACTGGCAGATCGAGACGGACAAGGCCGGCGCATCACCGGTGGAGTTGAGCTACGTGACCGGGGGGATGAGCTGGCAGGCGGATTACAACATCATCGCGCCGGAAAACGGCGACGTGCTGGACGTGGTGGGCTGGGTGACGCTGGACAATCAAAGCGGGAAAACATTTCCGAACGCGCGCATCAAGCTGATGGCCGGCGACGTGAACAAGCTGCAGCCGGGAAACATGCAGTACGGCGTGGCCGCAATGAAAGCGATGGACATGAATGCCCGCGCAGAGCCGGCGGTGACGGAACGGAAGTTCGACGAGTATCACCTGTACACGCTCGAACGGCCCACAACGCTGCGCGACCGGGAGATGAAGCAGGTGGAGTTTATCCGCGCGTCGGGCGTGCAGTCGCACAAGCTGTACGTGTACGACGGCGTGAAGGTGGACCAGAACATGTACGGCTGGAACATGGAGAACATCCGGAACAACGCGAACTACGGCACGCAGTCGAACCCGAAGATCTGGGTGATGCAGGAGTTCAAGAACTCGAAGGAGAACCACCTGGGCATGCCGCTGCCGAAAGGGCGCGTGCGGTTTTACCGGCGGGACAAGGACGGGCAGGTGGAGTTTACCGGGGAGAACGTAATCGATCACACGCCCGCGGACGAAACGCTGCGCTTCTACACGGGCAACGCGTTCGACCTGGTGGGCGAGCGGAAGCGCGCCTACTACAAGGTGGACCAAGCGGATAGCTGGGTGGACGAATCGTTTGAGATCAAACTGCGGAACCATACGAAGGCGGCGGTGGAGATCCGCGTGGTGGAGCACCTGTACCGCTGGACGAACTGGGAGATTTCACAGAAGTCCGCGCCGTATAACAAGATTGACAGCCAGACGATCGAGTTTCGCGTGAATGTGCCGCCGGATGGGGAGACCAAGGTGACGTATATGGTGCATTACTCGTGGTGAGGACGGCGATGGCTGGTGGCGAGTGACCAGCGAGTAGCCAGGGAAGAAGAGGGCGGACACCCTTCCTTTGCCGGGCAAGCGTGGGTCCGCCCCTACGACCGCGCTGACGGATGATCAGGAATTCCAGGCGACCTGGGAGAGGCGTTTGCGGCGCTCGGCCCAGTCTTCGCTGGAGTGCACTTGGGGCGCGACTTCGATTACGCGCGTGAGCATCTGGAAGACGGACACCTGATTCCACTGCGCGCCTTCGCGGGTGCGCATGTCGCGCTGGTTCAGTTCAGTGGCGATGCGCGAGAGCGTGAAGTCCTGAACGATAAATTCCATCATCATTTTGAGGGTCTGCATTTCGAGGGGATTCTCCTCGAGGTGCAGGCAGTCGTCGGAAACGCGCATGCCGTAGGGGACGGGGGCGAGCTTCTTGGCCGGCTCCGGGGCCTCGCCAGGGACGTCGCGTTCCCATTCGAGGGCCACCAGGCGCCAGCCTGCCGCTGCGCGCTGGGTGAAATAGTTCAGTTCGAGCGAGGAAGATGGAGCTTCGCGAACGCGTTCTGTGCGGGCCATGGCGCCTCCGGAGGCGGCGGATGTACACCTCTGCGCGGGTTGGGGGAGCACGTGAATTGCCCATAGGCACGGCGAAACCCCATTGAAAATAGGAAAGTTACGGCTGGCGGCCGGCGCAGACGTGCCCGGTTTCAGGATGAGGGTGTCGCCGAAATGGACAGTTGGCCGCCTTGACCGAAGGCTGGGGCGGGTCCTACTGGCCGAGTTGGGCGAGGGCGGCGCGCACCGTGGCGCTGGAGATCTGAATCAACCCGGCATAAGGCGCGTACATCTCCAGGATCAAGAAGACGGCGCCGGAGACGGACAGCGCAGAAACGAACAGGCTGGCGATCACGGTGGCGTTGGCGGGGGCGAAGACGCCGTAGCTGACGAAAATGAAGGTGAGCCACAGAATCAGTATGACGAGCAACGGCGTGGAAACAGAAGTGACCCTCTGTTCGTACATCAACCACCGGGTTTGTCCGAGAGCCATCACCATACTTAGAGCCGTGGCCTTGAGCGAGGACTGCTCGTCATTCTTCGGCGAGAGAGCCTGTACCTTCTCGTAGAGAACTTCGCCGCGAAGAGTCGGCGCCTCTGGTTGGATGGAGGCGTCTTTCGACCAGGTCTGATCCATCAAACGGACGACGAAGCTGCGCAGCAAATCGCGCGATTCCTTCGTCTCCGGCCCGTAATGCGCAAGGACGCGGTCCAGCAGGACGACCTTGGCGGACAGGTCTGTCATCTCCGTGTTCTGGGTATCGTAGGAAGACTTGGCTGAGGCGACGAGCAGGCCAAGGACAAGGGCAGCCATGGTGCCAACCAGCCCCATTCCCATCTTCACCACCTCTCTCGATTCCGTACTCAAGTGGGGCCCGGGCAGAGCGCGGCGAAGGAAGATGCCCAGCAGCGCGCCGCCGAAGACACACCCGAACGTAATTCCGCCGATTGCCATGGAACTCATAACTGGGCGCACATATTAGGTTGGGCGCAAAACCAAGTCAATGCGGTAGCGTGCCGGGGCAACCAAGTGGAAAAAGCCGAATCGAACTAGTAGAGCAGGAAAGAGCACGTGAGAATCCTGGGAGCAAAGACGCGGCGGTACGAGCTGGCGAACAGCGCGACGCACGGCATGGGCCTGGCGCTGAGCGTGGCGGGCTGCGCTGTGCTGGTGACGCTGGCGGCGCTGCGCGGCAATGCCTGGCACATCGTGGCGTGCAGCGTGTACGGGGCGACGCTGGTGTGCCTGTATGCGGCGTCCACGGTGTATCACAGCGTGCGCGGGCGGCGGCTGAAGCGGGTGTTGCGCGTGATGGACCACTCCTCGATTTTCCTGCTGATTGCGGGGACGTATACGCCGTTTGCGCTGGTGAGCCTGCGCGGGGCGTGGGGATGGAGCCTGTTCGGCGTGGTGTGGGGGCTTTCGCTGGTGGGAATCCTGTTCAAGGTGTGGTTCGTGGATCGCGTGCCGATTGCGTCCACGGTGGTGTACGTGCTGATGGGATGGCTGGTGGTGATTGCGGTGAAGCCGGTGCTGGCGCTGGTGCCGCTGGCGGCGATCCTGTGGCTGGCGGCCGGCGGGCTGCTGTACACGGCGGGCGTGGCATTTTTCGCTTGGGAGAGACTTCCCTACCATCATGCGGTGTGGCACGTGTTTGTGCTGGGCGGGAGCGTGTGCCACTACGTTGCGGTGCTGTGGTACGTGGTGCCGGCGCGGTCAGTGCCCACCTGAACGCCGCTTTTGCAGGGCTCTCAGGCGACCAGGAGGCGTGCCGGCCGGCGTGAGCCGCGACGGTCGCGGACGGCGATCTCAACGTCGCGCCCGAGAAGTACGAGAAAACGCAGCATACGCTCAAGGGAGAATCCGGCGAGGCGTCCCCGCTTCAGGGCCGAGATTTTGGGTTGGTCCACGCCAAGCACCTTTGCGGCCTGGGCTTGTGTGAGCCTGCGGCGGGCAATGATGGAGGAGATTTTCGCGGCCAGCTCGGCCTTGGCCAGCATCTCTTCCGCATCGGGAAAACCCAGATCGGCGAATACGTTCCCACTGCTGACGACATAGTCCGGCTTACGACGCATGGTCGGCCTCCAGTGCGGAATGGATCTCCGCGGCGCGGTTCAATCGTTGCCTGACAAGTTCAATTTCCTGCCGCGGCGTTGAGATGCCTTTCTTGGACTTCTTCTGAAAGACATGAAGCACGAAAATACGCGTCGCCAGCCTGACGGTGTAGACGGCGCGGTAGGTATTCCCTGAGAAGTCCGAAAGCACCTCGAGAACGCCCGGTCCGAGGCCTTTCAGCGGCTTGGCCCGGAAATGCTTCTCACCGATTTGCGCGAGGTAAACGGCGTGGCCGATCTCGTGCTGGACCTCGCGGGGGAACTGCCGAAGGCGGTCCAGTGAATCGCCCATCCAAACAACCTGCTTCGGCCGCACGGCCTGCATAGAGGGCATGATATGCCAGATCTAGCATTACGTCAAGATGCGAAGGACTTCCTGGACTTCCTGTCAAAGCTCTTTGGCACGTGTTCGTGCTGGGTGGGAGCGTGTGCCACTACGTTGCGGTGTTGTGGTACGTGGTGCCGGCGCGAGGGGCGTAGCAGACGTGCATCAGCTAGCGGCGCGCGGTCCCGTAACTGAACAGTTTTTGGCATTCCTTTCGGAGAAAACCGCCGGTGACGGGGATGATGTGATTGCCCTTCTCAAAGACGAACTGGCAGGAGATGAGACACGCTCGCCACTTGAAGTCGTCGGTACCCTTCTTGCGCCCGTAAGCGGCAATGTCTTCCTGGGAAACGCCGTAAACGACCGCGCCAATCCTGGACCACACGCAGGCGCCGGCGCACATGGCACAAGGCTCGTGCGTGGAGTAGAGAACGAAGTCGGGCAGATACCGGCCATAACCGCTCGATACGTATTTGAGCGTTTCCAGCTCCACGTGCTTGATGCTTGATCCCGAAGTCTTTACGCGGTTACCGGCGCTGGCAATCACCACTTCGCGCCCGCCCGTAACGCGCGTGATCACCGCCCCGATGGGGTAGTCGCCTCGGTCACCGGCGCGTTTGGCTTCTGAAACAGCCAACTCCATGAACTTCTTTCGCGGCTTGTAGGATGCAGGGACCATAATCATGCGCGTATAATACAACCATGAGCACCACGATTCGTCTCACGCCTCATGGAGAGGCGCTACTGCGAGAGCAACTGGCAAACGGTTCTTATCGCTCGCCCGAAGAAGTCGTCGAGCGGGCGTTGGAGACTCTTGCGAAAGATGGCGAGCAATCACGTTCGGCCTCTTCGACGATGACTCCTGCTGAAGCGGTCGCGGATATTCAGAAAAATCGCAAAGGTGTGACGCTGGGTGGATTGAAGATCGTTCGGCCCGATCTTCGCGCGAGCGAAAAATGAGTAATGGTGCGGAAGGTGGGATTCGAACCCACACGCCTTGCGGCGCCACCCCCTCAAGATGGTGCGTCTGCCAGTTCCGCCACTTCCGCATGGAGGTAAGACATCTTCAGTCTAGCAACGTCGGCTTGGAGGGACAAGGGCGATAGGTGGAGGGAGGAAGGATCTCTCGGAGCAGGCTGAAGCCCGTGCCATTAGGAGCCGACGCCGGAGAGGCTGTAGATGAGGACGGCCAGGACGATTAGCGTGATGGCGACGTAAGTGTGGTCACGTTCCAGGGCGAAGGCGAATACGGAGAAGATTACGCGGGCTACGGGGGTGGCGATCAGGAGCAGCAGGCCCAGTTGGATTACGGCGCGGCTCTCCAGGTGAAGGGCGCCGGTGAGGATCGCGCCGAGGTTGCGTAGACTCTCCGGTTCGCCCTGGAACAAGTGGTATTGGGGGGCCGCGTCGCCGTGATGAACGAGAAATAGAATGCCGCCGAAGGCCACGATCACCGCCGAGAGCAGGACGCCGGTGATCAGCAGGCGGCCTACGATCTGTTCGACTTTGAAGTCGGTCCATGCCGCGTGAGGCATCGCTATTCCGCTCCCCTGGACTCCTCTAGAATTTCCCCGTAAGGCCGCCGTAGATCATTTCGATTCCCAGGGCGCAAATCACCACGTTAAAGACGACGCGGAGCCAGGCGGTTTTGGCGCGCATCAGGACGCGCGTGCCGATCACGGAGCCGAGCAGGACGCCCAGAACGACGGGCATGGCCAGGCCCGGGTCAATGAAGCCGCGGCGCAGGTAAATGCCGGCGCTGGCGGCGGCGGTTACGCCGATCATGAAATTGCTGGTGGTGGTGGAGACCTTGAAGGGGATCTTCATCACCTGGTCCATGGCGATCACTTTGAAGGCGCCGGAGCCGATGCCCAACAGGCCGGAGAGCGTTCCAGCGCCGAACATGACGGCGAAACCCGCGGGAACGCGGCGCACGTGATAGCTGCGGCGGCCGGTGAGCGCGGGATAATCTCCGTCCAGGCGGAGGCGCGCGGCCAGCGCGTCTGGCTTCTCATCGGCGGGCGGTTCGGCCGATTTCCGCGTGGACACGATTGCGGAGGCGAGAAGGACAAAACCAAAGATGACGGCGATTGTGGCCGTGTGCAGGCGCACGGCCAGAAACGCGCCGGCGAGCGCGCCGGCAGTGGTGGCCATCTCCAGAAACATGCCGATGCGGATGTTGGAGAAGCCTTCCTTGACGTACGCCGCGGCGGCGCCGGAAGACGTGGCGATCACGGAGATGAGAGAGGCGCCCATGGCGTAACGGATGTCCACGCCAAAGCCGACGACCAGAAGAGGAACGACCACCACACCGCCGCCGAGGCCGGTGAGGGCGCCCAGAAGACCGGCGAGGAGCGAACCGATCCAGAGGAGGATGACCAAGGCAAGGGTGGTCACGGGCGGAGGATAACATTATTGGCGGGGATGGCGCGCCTGCCTGCGCGGACATGCCGCGCCTACCCTACGACGGGATGATCAGTTCGCGGGAATGCCGGTGCTGCGTTGCTTTACGGCTTTTTGGCCGGAGGCTGCGCAGGCGGCTGCTGCTGCGCGGGCGTCTGCGCTGGTGGCGTAGTGGTTGCCGGGGGCGTTTGCTGCTGCTGGGCGCCGCCGGGAACAGCCTGGCCTGGGGCCGGGAGCTGCAATGGAATTTGCGTGCCGGGGACGGCCGGCTTGGTCTCCGCCGGAGCCGGCTTGTTTCCCATGCGCTCGAAGATGGAGCCGAAACTGCCGGCGATATCGCCCTGGCGGACTACCAGCGTCATCGAGGTAGCCATGAACATGATGGCGCACCAGGTGGTGGCGCGAGAGAGAAAATTGGCCGCGCCGCGCGGGCCGAAGGCGGTCTGGCTGCCCGCGCCGCCGAAGGCGCCGGCCAGGTCAGCGGCCTTGCCGCTCTGGAGCAGCACGACGATGCAGAGCAGGAAGCAAATCGAAACGTGGAGAGTGACGAGGACCCAGTGAAATCTCCATCCCAAGGCAACGAAGCACGCGCCGATGAGGAGGGATAGGGCCCACGTACCTGGATTTTCGACTTCCATGGATGATTCCGAACCTTTCTTGGGGCTCGCGTTGTTGCCTGCCAAACTGCGCACGAGCCGCGCGCAGACCAAAGTCCGCGCCATACATACCGAAGTCTCTGCTACTTAACGCTGCCGCGCGCTATGGACGCGAAGGCTACGGGATCGAGACTGGCGCCGCCTACCAGCGCGCCGTCAATCTCCGGTTCGGTGAGCAGCCCGTTGCAATTCTCCGGCTTCACGCTTCCACCATACAGAATGCGCAGGGCTTGGGCCTGTGCGGCCGAAAAAGCGTCCCCGGCAAGTCCTCTGATGAAGCAGTGCGCGGTGGCAGCCTGCTCGGGTGTGGCCACGCGGCCCGTACCGATGGCCCAAACCGGCTCGTACGCCACCAGAATACGGGAGAACTCCGCGGCGGTCAAACCCTTGAGAGCGCTGTTGAACTGGCGGGCCAGCACTTCTTCCATGCGGCCCCCATCGCGCTCGGCCAGCGTTTCGCCGACGCAGACGATGGGACCCAGCCCGGCGCCGAGCGCGGCGCGAAGTTTGCGGTGAACCTGGTCGTCGGTCTCCTGGAAGATGTGGCGCCGCTCGGAGTGCCCAATCAGAGTGTGGTGGCAACCGGTCTCGGCGATCATGGTGGCGGAGACCTGTCCGGTCCAGGCGCCTTCTTTTTCCCAGTAGAGGTCCTGCGCGGAGATGGCGATCTGGGATCCGCGCGCAGCCTCGACGGCCGCGGCGAGGGCCGTAAACGGCGGCGCGACGATCAGGTCGCAATGGCGCAGCTCCGCGGCCAGGTGACGGAAGCGGGCGAAGAAGCTGCGCGTCTCCGCCTGGGTCTTGTACATCTTCCAGTTGGCGGCGATCACCGGGCGGCGCATGTTCCTCGATTCGCGGGAAACTGGGCTACGAACTTGCAGAGAAGCTTTGCAGCGAGCCGCGTTTCGCGGCGAGCCCGATTCATTCTACTTTGACCGGCCTGTCTTTACGCAAGGTGTACTTAGTGATTCGATAGCGCCTCAATGCCGGGGAGCGCGCGGCCTCCCAGCATTTCCAGCGACGCGCCGCCGCCGGTAGAGATGTGGGTGATGTTTTCCGCCACGCCGGCCTTGTGAATGGCGGAGACGGAGTCTCCCCCGCCGACGATCGAAGTGGCGCCTTTCTTGGTGGCCTCGGCGATGGCGTAGGCCAGAGAGACGGTGCCGCGCTCGAAGAGCGGAATCTCGAAAACGCCCATGGGGCCGTTCCAAAAGATGGTGCGGGCGCCGGCCAGTTCCTTGCTATAGAGCTCGACGGTGGAGGGGCCGATGTCGAGACCCATCCAATCATCGGGTGTGGCGCGCACATCGCAAATCTGCACCGGAGTGCCCTTTTTGATTTCCTTGGCGATGACGTGATCCACGGGCAGCAGAAATTTGCAGTTGTGCTCCTTGGCCTGCTCGAGGATGTGGCGCGCAACGTCCAGCTTGTCTTCTTCCACGAGCGACTTGCCCACGGATACGCCCTGGGCCTTGAGGAAGGTGTAGGCCATGGCGCCGCCGATGAGCATCTGGCTCGAAATCTTCATCAGGTTTTCGATCACTTCGATCTTGTCGGATACCTTGGCGCCGCCGAGAACCACGATGTAAGGCTTGGGCGGGTTGGACATGGCCATGCCCAGGAATTGCAGCTCCTTCTGCATGAGCGAGCCCGCGGCGGCCTGGCGAACGTGCTTGGTGATGCCGACGACGGAGGCGTGAGCGCGGTGCACGGTGCCGAACGCGTCGTTCACATAGATGCCGTCGCACAATTGCGAGAGCTTCTGGGCGAACGTGGGGTCGTTGGCTTCTTCGCCGGCGTAGAAGCGCAGGTTTTCCACCAGCATCACGCCGGCATCGCCGAGCTGGCGGCTGATCTGGATGGCTTCCGTGCCCATGCAGTCCACGGCAAATTCGACGGGACGGTCGAGCAATTCCTTGAGGCGGCGGCTGACCGGGCGCAGGGAGTATTGCATGTCCGGCCTGCCCTTGGGGCGGCCCAGGTGCGAGGCCAGAACCACGCGCGCGCCGCGGGTGATGGCCAGGCGGAGCGTGGGGAGGGCGGCGCGGATGCGGGTATCGTCCATGATGCGGCCGTTTTCGATGGGCACGTTGAAATCCACGCGCAGAAACAGCCGGCGGCCGCGGAGGGTCAGGTCGTCAATGGTGAGCTTATAGAACATTCCCTGGTTGTTTCGCCGCGCTACCGGGAAGCGCGGCGGGAAACTCCTCCTGGCTTCAGGGCTTGGCGCTCATGAAGCGGATCAAATCCACGCAACGGCTGGAATAGCCCCACTCGTTGTCGTACCACGAGAGCACTTTGACGCAGCGATCGCCCACCACGCGAGTGTAGCCCGAGTCCAGGATGGAAGAGCGCGGATTGCCCTTGAAGTCCGCGGAGACGAGCTCTTCTTCCGTGTATTCGAGAATGCCCTTCATGGGGCCCTCGGCCGCGGCCTTCATGGCGGCGTTCACGGAAGCCACGGTAGCCGGCTTCTCGGTCGTGACCGTCAGATCCACCACGCTGACGTTGGGCGTGGGGACGCGCATGGCGTAGCCATCGAGCTTGCCCTTCAGCTCCGGGATCACCAGGTGGAGGGCTTTGGCCGCGCCGGTGGACGTGGGAATCATGGAAATCGCCGCGGCGCGCGCGCGGCGCAGGTCCGGATGCGGAAGGTCGAGCAGCTTCTGGTCGTTCGTATAGGAGTGAATGGTAGTCATCGTGCCGACCACAATGCCGAAGGTGTCGTGCAGCACCTTGGCGATGGGCGCGAGGCAGTTGGTGGTGCAGGAGGCGTTGGAGACCACGTGGTGCTTGGCAGGATCGTAGGTCTTGTCGTTGACGCCGAGCACGATGGTGTGGTCGGGATCGGTGGCCGGCGCGGAGATGATCACTTTCTTCACCGGGCCGCGGATGTGCTTCCGCGCGTCGGCGCCCTTGGTGAAGAGGCCGGTGGATTCGACGACGATCTGCGCGCCCACGGAGGGCCAGTCGAGCTCGCCGGGATCCTTGACCTTGAAAACTTTGAAGCTTTTTCCATCCACGCTGATCGTATCGTCCGTGTGCGTGACTTTCTGGGTGAGGTTGCCGAGGATCGAATCGTACTTGAGCAGGTGGGCCAGCGTTCTCGCGTCGGTAATGTCGTTTACCGCCACGATCTCCACGTCGGGGGAGCCGAGCGAGGCGCGAAAGATGTTGCGCCCGATGCGGCCGAACCCGTTAATTCCGACCTTAATGGACATTGATGGCCCTCCCCAGGCCCGCGCACCTCAGGACAGAAGACAGCTTTCCCACCACGGCGCACGGAATCGGCATGCTAGGAGCATCCCGGCGAAATGTCAACGCGCGGGTTGGTCTGGATCAGTTGCGGATTGGCGCTCGGCTGTGCGGTCAGGTCAAGCGGCGCATTGTTGCGTTGACGGGCCTCCGAAAGGCGCTTGTACGGTCGGGAGCACCCTCCCCCCCACTTTGTGTATCTGCACAAACTAAAGGAGTTAGGCTTGGTTTTGAGGCAAAGTCTTGAAACTGGGGGACTTTAAGTAGCTGTGGAATGTGCAGATGCGAGGCTGTTTTGTATGTGCAGAAACTACGGGACTTGCAGGCGGGGAGGAAGGCGCAATCGTGGATCTGCA
>DATFZR010000008.1:0-2096 GCA_035314265.1 Candidatus Acidiferrales bacterium | reverse complement strand
CGTATTTCAGCAGCACGTCTCCGGCGGCATCCGCTTCGCCGCGCCCGAGCAGCTCTTCCACGTATTGCTGGACGTTGCGCGGCGGAATGCACCACGCTTCGGTGGAAGTCAGCACGGCGCGCTTGCCCGATTCCGGCACGGCCGCCCAGAACTGCCGGTCGAGCACATCCGCATGCGACTCAACCGATAGCCCCGCGCTGGCCAATTTGTCTTCGCGAGCCTTCAGCAGCTTTCGCAGCGTGCCCAGCTCGTGGCCCATCTTGTCGAGCATCTGGCGCACGGCGTTGACGCGCACCTCGCCGCGCTGAAAGCGGTCCAGCGCGAAGCGAATCGCCAGATCTTCCGCCAGCTTCAGGAGCACGGTCTCGTCCACTTTCGCCGACGGCGTCTTTGCCGCCACGGTCGCCAGCGCCTGCCGCAAAGTTACCTGCGC
Source organism: Candidatus Acidiferrales bacterium (assembly GCA_035314265.1). GTDB lineage: Bacteria > Acidobacteriota > Terriglobia > Acidiferrales > UBA7541 > JOPF136. The sequence goes on along the minus strand of DATFZR010000008.1, from coordinate 1,663 downwards.
GTTTTGGGGAAGTGCGGCGAGTTTCAGTTGCCAAGCCATCTGATCGGGCGATGGGCCGCCCTTGGTTCCGCCGTGCGCCGCTTCGCCGAACTGCGCGAGCAGCCGCAGCAGGCTGTGCATTTCCGCTTCGCCAAGTTGCGGCAGGGCATCCGCGAGGCTGCCGGGCGCCGTGGAGTCGATTCCGCCGCCGGTGCCTGCACCAGCGCCTGCTCCTGTTCCTGTTCCGGCGCCAACTCCTGAACCTGTTCCTGAGCCGGAACCAGTGCCCGAGCTCGTTTCCAGACCGCCGGAATAGACGCTCCCTGATCCCGTTCCTGCGCCAGTGCCTGTTCCGGTTCCGGCACCGCCGCTGCCGGGTCCGCCCGGCCCGCCATGCGCGCCTTCGGCCGCGGCAATCAGCTGAATCATTTTCTCCGGGCTGCGGAACCAGTCCTGAACCATCTCAGCGTCGGCGCCCAGAGTTTTGGCCGTCAATTGCGCCGCGACGCGGGCCTCCGAGAAGCCCGCATCCTCGGCCACGAATCGAATTTCGTTCACCCGGATTCCCGCGGACTCCTGGTGGCCGAAATACAGCTCCAGGCGTTCGGTCAGCGGCGCGGACTTGGGTCCGCCGGACTCCATGAACGCCTTTACAAGATTGGCAAACTCATCGCGCGCGACACTGGGCAGGAAGCAGATGCTGGCCACGCCGGCGGCGTTGAGCAGGTCCGCAAAGCTGCGTTCGGCCTGGGTGGACTCCAGGGGTACGCCGTCGAGTAGAAGCTGCGAACCCGAGGCTCCCAATAGCAGCCCCGATTGACCGGCCGTTTGCACCGCCTGCTCCAGCTCATTCCAGCTGATCTCAAACTGTCCGGCGGATCGAAGGTGGTCTAAACCATAGAGCCGAGCGTACTTAAGGAGCACATTGAGGCTGCGAACAAAGGCGCGGGCATTCGGGATGGTGGATTCGACGGCCACAGTAATTTCGCTTGAAAGGGGCGGCATCTCCTAATCTCCAATCAAGTGTACTAGAACCAGTTGCGGGGGGAATGGTACCAATGGGCTAAGGTTGCGGACAGAGCAACGAGGGTGCCGGTCAATTCGGCAGGTGCACTTCCACGTCCAGGCCCTTGACCGTCGGGCGCACGCGGCGAATTACCTCGCTGGCCCAAAGATTTTCGCTGAGCAGCACGAGCGAGGCATCCTCAAACGCGCAGATTCCGCAAAAGAAGTATCGCGGATAGGCCGTGTGATAGGCATCCACGCCGCGGCGAGCGAGATCTCCCTCGAGAGCCGCGTCGCCTGCTCCGTCCGGCGAAACGAGCGCGCCGGCGCGCACTCCAAACGTCTCGGCCTGGAATCGCTCGAGAAGGGATTCCAACGCCGCAGGTTCAGGAGCAGGGATCACCAGGGATCGCTGGCTGGCTTCCCGGAAGGAAATATCGTGGAGTTTGCAGAAGTCCCGCACGCGCTCGAAATGGCTGAAGAAGTCGAGCGCCCAGCGTTCCTGCCCAGCGGTCGCCTGCAGCACGCGGCTCCAGATGCGCGCGGCAGCGGCGCCACGCACCGGCTCGCGGTTCTCATCCGCTTCCACCAGGTCGAGGCCCACGGCGCGCACGTCCGCGCCCACATCGAGTGCTTCGATATCCAGCAGGTACATCTATTCCTCGTCGTCGAATGCGCG
>DATFZR010000007.1:0-9861 GCA_035314265.1 Candidatus Acidiferrales bacterium | reverse complement strand
GAAGTACGGGAGGAGCTTCTCTCCACGGCCCTCTCAACACCCCCCGCCTCGCGCGAGCGGCTGGAAGAAGAAGCGGGCGACCTGCTCTTCGCCGCGATGAACGTGGCGCGCTTTCTAAAACTCGACCCTGAACTCGCGTTGCGCCGCGCCAACGATAAATTCGAATCCCGTTTCCGCGCCATGGAGCAGCAAGCGGCGCGCGCCGGAAGCAATCTTCGCGACGCCTCTCCGGCGGAACTCGACGCCCTGTGGGAGCGCGCGAAACTCGCGGGCCGCGGTGCGTCATGAACGCCCCCGCCAGACTCCCCGTCGTGCTGCGCAATTGCCGCAACCTCGAGGAGTTCGAGGCCTGTGTGGCGCTCGAAAAACGCGTGTGGCAAACCGACGATATCGAGATCGTCCCCGCCGCCCTCATCCGCGTCGTCTCAGAATCCGGCGGCCAGGTGCTCGGCGCCTTCCGCGGCGAACAGATGATCGGCTTCACCTTCGCCATAGTGGGCTGCCGCACACTTAAGGGACGGCCCGAGCCATACCTGCACTCGCACATGACCGCCGTGCTGCCCGAGTATCAGAACCGCGGGATCGGCCGGAAACTCAAGTTTTTCCAACGTAAAGAGGCCCTGGCCCGCGGAATCAGCCTGATCGAATGGACCTTTGACCCGCTGGAACTGCGCAACGCCTACTTCAACGTGATGCTGCTTGGCGCCGTAATGCGGCGTTATATCCCCAATTTCTACGGCATCACTACAAGCCCGCTGCATTCCGGCATCCCCACAGACCGGCTGGTGGCCGAATGGCACCTGGAAACCGACCGCGTGCGCTCAGCCCTCGAGGGCCAACCCATTCCCCCAGCGGGCCCGGAGGCGCTGCGCATCCGCGTTCCCACGGATATCGGCGAGATCAAGAAGCAGGACCGGGCGCGCGCCATCAGCATACAGACCGGCGTGCGCAATGAATTCCAGCGCAAGTTTGCGGCCAGCTACGGCGTAACCAGCGTCGAAAAGGAAGGCGCGGAAGTGCGCTACGTTCTGGAGCCGAATCAGTAGCATAGGCTCGCCGCGGCGAGCCCGTGCTCGAAGGGGCGAAGTAAGGCTGCCCCGCCGGCACATGTCGATCGAGGAGCACGAACCCGTTTCCAAGGTGACCCACGAATGAAGATCGAGCAGCTAACCCTCCGCGAAATCCGCCTGCGCCTCGTCAAGCCATTCGAAACCAGCTTCGATCGCACGGAGGAACGCCGCGTGCTCCTGGTGGAAGCCCTGGTGGACGGCGTCTCCGGCTGGGCCGAAGCCACCGTGGACAACGATCCCTTCTACAACTACGAAACGATCGAGACCGCGTGGCACATCACGCGCGACTTCCTGTGGCCCATGGTGAAGGGCAGGGAATTCGCCTCCGCCGCCGAAGTCTACGATTCGCTCGCACGCGTTCGCGGGCACAATATGGCCAAGGGCGGCCTGGAAACGGCCGTGTGGGACGCGGAGGCGCGCCAGAAGGGCGTGCCGTTGTGGCGGCTGCTGGGGGGAACCCGCGAAGAGATTCCCTGCGGCGTCTCCATCGGCATCAAGCCCACCATTTCCGAACTGCTCGATACCGTGGCCGAAGAGCTTCGCGCGGGCTACCAGCGCATCAAGATTAAGATCAAGCGCGGCAAGGACGTCGAGCCCATGGCGGCTCTCCGCGAGCGCTTCTCCCGCATCCGCCTGATGGGCGACGCCAACTGTGACTACAGCCCGGAGGACATCCCGCACCTGAAGACATTTGAGCGCTTTTTCCTGATGATGCTCGAGCAGCCGCTTGCCTACGACGATCTCTACGCGCACCGCGCCCTGCAGCAGGTCACTTCAACGCCCATCTGCCTGGATGAATGCATCCACAGCCTCGCGCACGCGCGCGCGGCCATTGAGATGGGGGCCTGCAAGATCATCAACATCAAACTGGGCCGAGTGGGCGGGCACACCGCCGCCCGCCGCATCCACGACCTCTGTCGCGAGCAGAGCGTTCCGGTCTGGTGCGGCGGAATGCTCGAGTCCGGCATCGGCCGCGCCCACAACATCGCCATGTCCACGCTGGAAAACTTCACGCTTCCAGGTGACGTCTCGGCCAGCAAGCGCTACTGGCACGAAGACGTCATCGCGCCCGAAGTGGAAGTGAGCGCGCAGGGCACCATCACCGCGCCGGAGCGCCCCGGCATCGGCTACGAGCCGAAGCGCGAGATGATCGAACGCCTGGCCGTGCGCACCGAGGTCCTGCGCTGATCGTGGCCGAGTCCGCAACCTCGCACGAGGCGTCGCCCGGCAGCTCCGCACCCGCGCCCGCTTCCGCGGGCCCGGCGCGAGCGCCGCACACGAATCCCCTCCTGCTCTACGGCCTGGTGGGTATAGCCATGGCGCTGTGGGCTTTCAACTATCCTGTTGCGAAGTTCGCCTACCGGGAGATTGACGGCCTCACGCTGGGAACCCTGCGGGTGGTGGTTGCGGCACTGTGCCTGGTTCCGATTTACCCCTTCTACCGCCGCCGCCGCCCGCTGCGCAGGCCGCTCCGGCGCCGCGATTACTGGATTCTCGCCTGGCTCGGCGTCTTTGTGGCCCTCAACCAGGTCCTCTTCATCTACGGGCTTTCCTACACCACCGTGGGGCACTCCGCGGTGATTCTCGCGATCGGCCCGGTAAACATTCTGCTGCTGGCCGTTGTGGTCGGGCTCGAGCGGCTCACGCTGAACAAGGTGGTGGGAGTGCTGCTGGCCTTCAGCGGGGTGGTGGTGCTGGCCGCGGGCCACGGATTTGCCTCGCACAATCCCACCCTGCACGGCGACCTGCTCACGTTGTGCGGCTCGCTGGCGTTTGCCGGCTATGCGATTGTGGGCAAGCGCGTCACCAGGCGATTTGACACCATGACGCTTACCGCCTGGCCCTTCTTCTTCGGTGCGCTGCTGTTCTCCCCGCTGGCCGTGCATCAGGTGCTGCACACAGACTGGAGTCGCGTCGGCTGGATCGGCTGGGGCGGCCTGCTGTATATCGCGCTGGGCCCGTCGCTGTTCGGCTACATGATCTGGATGTGGGCCATCCACCATCTGGCCGCCTCGCGCATGGGCGTGTTCACCTACGTGCAGCCGGTATTCGGCACCCTGATCGGCGTCTACCTGCTTCACGAGGAATACACCGGCCAGCTCATGCTCGCCGGCTTCCTCGTGCTGGTGGGCGTAGCCCTCACCGAATGGCGCACCCGCGGCTCAGAGGCCGAGGACGAATCCGCGGCCGAGGCGGCGTAGGTGGCGCGGGCTTCAGCCTGCGCGCATTTCCCCCCGTTCCGTGTTGCCGCGCCACGTTGACCCCCATACCCGCGCATGCTAGCTTCCCCAACCGCAATGTCTTCTCCCTCTTCACCCAAGCGCATCGCCCTAATCCCCGGCGACGGCATCGGCGTGGAAGTAACCGCCGAAGCCGTCAAAGTCCTTCGCGCTCTTTTCTCCGCCCGCAACCGCCAGGCGGAATTCACCGAATTCGACTGGGGTGCCGAGCGCTTCCTGCGCGACGGCACGACCCTCCCCGCCGGCGCCCTCGACCTGCTCCGCCGCGATTTCGACGCCATCCTTTTTGGCGCGGTCGGCGACCCGCGCGTCCCGGCCAATCAGCACGCGCTGGACATCCTCTTCGGCATGCGCTTCGGTCTCGACCTCTACGTCAACGTGCGCCCGGCCACGCTCTTCGACCGCCGCTTCACCCCCCTGCGCGACCGCACAGAGGCCGACGTGAACTTCGTGGTTCTGCGCGAAAACACGGAAGGCATGTACGCGAATATCGGCGGCCAGTTCAAGCGCGGCACTCCGGACGAGATCGCCCTGCAGGAAGAAGTGAACACGCGCAAGGGTGTCGAGCGCATCCTGCGCTACGCCTTCGAGCACGCCCGCACCTGGACCGCGAAACGCCTGTGCATGAGCGACAAATCCAACGCGCTCACCCACGGCCACGACCTCTGGCAGCGCGTTTACAAGGAACTACGCGGTCAGTACGCCGATGTGCAGGCCCGCCACCTCTATATTGATACGCTCGTCATGGAGATGGTCCGCGACCCAAGCCAGTTCGACGTCATCGTCACCAACAATTTGTTCGGCGACATCGTCAGCGACCTCGGCTCACAACTCGCAGGTGGGCTCGGTCTCTCGCCCTCGGCCAACATCCATCCCGGCCAGGTCTCACTCTTCGAGCCCGTCCACGGCAGCGCCCCGAATATCGCCGGCAAAAATCTCGCGAATCCCTTCGGCTCAGTCCTGACTTCCGCCATGCTCTGCGACTACATCGGCTGGCAACCGGAAGGCGACGCGCTTCGCGCAGCCGTGCGCGCCGCCATCAAGGAAGGGAAGTGCACAGCCGACCTCGGCGGCGCCCTGGGCACCCGCGAAGTCGGCGGCTGGCTCGCCGCCCACGCGGCGAAGCAAGCCGCGCCGTAGCTCGGCAGGATTTTGAAATAGGAGAAGCTTTTTCGCCGGCACGCCGCGCAACGGAGGCAGCCAGAAGATGCAGTTGCTTGCGGGCCTTTCTCTCGCCGGCCATCGAGAGCGTTGCAAAGTGCTCCTCAAGGATAGCGGCCGCGCGCTGGACGGACTTCACGGGATTTGGTCTCTTCGTTGCCATGAGGAGATGACAGGATAGTCGCGAGCCTGCCGGCCTGACAAGCGCATGCCACGGGGAGTCCACCCCGTGATAGAATCTCCCGGCTTGCGACATCTAGAAGCGGAGGCATCTTATGAAGATCACCCCAGGCAAGATCAAAGGAATGGAAGCGGTGGCCGACAGCAAGGGCGTGATCGCCGCCGCGGCCATGGACCAGCGCGGCTCGCTGCGCAACCTGATCGCCAAGGAAAAAGGCGTCGACAAAAAAGAAGTCAACAACGACATGATGAGCGAATTCAAGGAGGCCGTGGTGCGCGTGCTCACCCCGCACGCCAGCGCCATCCTGCTCGATCCCGAGTTCGGCCTGCGCGCCGCGCGCGCCCGCGCCAAGAACGCCGGCCTGTTGCTGGCGTACGAGGAGAGCGGCTACGACAACACCAAGCCCGGCCGCCTGCCCGACCTGCTGCCCGATTACTCCGCGCGCCGCCTGATGGAAGCCGGCGCCGATTGCGTAAAGATTCTCCTCTACTACGCGCCCAGCGACGCTCCCCATATCAACGATGAGAAGCACGCCTGGGTCGAGCGCATCGGCGACGAGTGCCGCGGCTGCGACGTTCCTTTCTTCCTGGAATTCGTCACCTACGCGGAAGGCATCGACGAAAAGAGCATCGACTTCGCGAAGAAGAAGCCCGACTTCGTAATCCGCGCCATGGAAGAATTTTCCCGCGACCGTTACGGCGTGGACGTCCTCAAGGTCGAAGTCCCCGTCAACATGGCCTACGTCGCCGGCTCCAAGGCCTGCAAGGGCGAGTCCGCCTACACCCGCGATCAGGCCAAAGACTACTTCCGCCGCGCCGCCTCCGTCGCCAAGCGCCCGTTCATCTATCTTTCCGCCGGCGTGTCCAACGACGTGTTCACCGAGACGCTCGAGCTCGCTTCCGAGACCGGCGTCAACTTCTCCGGCGTTCTCTGCGGCCGCGCCACTTGGAAGGACGCCATCCCCGTCTACGGCAAACAAGGCCTTCGCGCCCTGGAAGACTGGCTCAACGACACGGGCGTGAAGAACATCAAGAACGTGAACGATCACCTCGGTGCCGCAAAGCCGTGGTACGGCTTTTACGGCGCCACGTCCGCCTCCGCGCTGGCATAGCGCGCTTCTCATTGTGTTTTCGCAGGGGGCGGACCGCCAGTCCGCCCTTTTTGTTTCCGCGTGCGCATGTCCACCGGCTCCCCAATCCGGAACCCGCGAGCCGTCACCCCGGACCCTGCTACACTTTCTTTCAGCGATGAACCCCGGCATCTACATCCAAATCCCTTTCTGCCAGTCAAAGTGTACCTACTGCCATTTTGCCTCGGGCGTCTTCCCGCAGGAACTCATCGCCCCCTACGTCGACGCCGTTTGCACGGAGATCTCCCAATACCGGCAGTTCCTCACTCAAGCTGATCTGGCATTGCCCGACGCCGCCCCAGACACGATCTACCTCGGCGGTGGCACCCCCAGCCTGCTCTCCGCCGATCAGCTCGCCCGTATCCTGGGCACCGTACGCGCCGCATTTCCATCAAGTACCGCGTGGACCGAGGTCACTCTCGAAGCCGATCCCGAAACCGTGACCGCGGAAAAAGCCATCGCGTGGCGCGCCGCCGGCATCAACCGTGCCAGCCTCGGCGCCCAATCCTTTGCTGACGCCGAACTGCGCGCCTCTGGCCGGCGCCATCGCAGCGCACACACCCTGGCCGCCGTCGAAATGCTGCGCGCCGCCGGCATCACCTCACTGAATCTCGACTTGATTCTCGGCCTCGCCGGGCAAACGGAAGAGAGCTGGCAGGCCTCGCTTTCGAAACTCCTCTCGCTCCGCCCCGAGCACGCCTCCCTCTATATGCTTGACGTAGACGACGACAGCCGCCTGGGCCACGAGCTTCTCTCCGGCGGCACGCGCTACGGCGCGGAGCAGGTGCCCGACGAGGATTCCCAGGCCGGCTGGTTCGACGCGGCCTGCGCGCAACTCGCCGCCGCCGGCTACGAGCACTACGAAATCTCCAACTGGTCTCTCCCCGGCCATCGTGCCATTCACAACACAAAATACTGGCAGCGCGCCCCCTATTTCGGCTTCGGTTCCGGCGCGCACGCCTTTAACGGCCACGAACGCTGGGCCAACGCCCACGATCCCGCCACCTACGTCGCCGCCATCACCGATGGCCGCATGCCCATCGAACAGCGCCAGCCGCTCACCCCGCGAATGGCGCTCGAAGAAGAAGTGTTTCTGGGCCTGCGGTTGCTCGACGGCATCAATCTGGCCCGCATCGAACGCGACTACGGCGTCAACCTTCGCCCGCGCATTCCCCACCTGATCGAAGCCCGCGCCGTAGCCCTGAAAGGCGACGTACTGCGCCTGGAGCCCGCGCGCCTGTCCGTCTCAGACGAAGTCATCGCTGAGCTTCTCCTGTAGCGCCGGGCTTCAGCCCGGCGTTCCTCTCCGTGTACTCCGTTCCTCCGCGCGCTCCGTGTTAATCTTTTGCTTCTATCGAGAGTTCTGTCATGACCACACCAGTTGATCTTCGCAGCGACACCGTAACGCGCCCCAACCCCGCCATGCGCCGCGCCATAGCCGACGCCGACGTCGGCGACGACGTCTACGGCGAAGACCCCACCATCAATCGCCTGGAGGCCCGCGCCGCCGAGCTCTTCGCCCGCGAAGCCTCGCTCTTCGTTCCCTCCGGCTCCATGGGGAACTTGCTGGCCATCTGGTGCCACACCGAGCGCGGCCAGGAAGTCATCTGCGACGCTCGCTCGCATACCTACGTGCACGAGATGGGAGCCATGTCCGCGATCGCCGGCGTGATGCCGCGCATCGTCTCATCGCCTGACGGCATCCTCAACTGGGAACGCATCGCCCCCGCCATCAGCGACGGCGGCGCCTATCACTCGAAAACAGGCCTCATCGAGGTTGAAAACACGCACAATCTTGCCGGCGGCACGGTCTATCCACCCGACATCATTGCCGACGTCTCCACGCGCGCCCATGCGGCTGGACTTCGCGTTCATCTCGACGGCGCGCGAATCTTCAACGCCGCCGTCGCCCTCAAGAAATCCGTCGCGGAGATCACCCGCCCGGTGGATTCCGTGATGTTCTGCCTCTCCAAGGGACTGGGAGCGCCCGTCGGCTCCATGCTGGTCGGTTCAGCGGCCTTCATCGCGGAGGCGCGCCGCCGCCGCAAGATCCTGGGTGGCGGAATGCGTCAGGCCGGAGTGCTCGGCGCGGCCGCGCTGATTGCGCTCGAAGAATCTCCCAAAGGACTCCAGCGCGATCACGATAACGCACACTATCTCGCCGCCGGCCTCGCCGCCGTGCCCGGCGTTCGCCTGGATCCCTCGAAGGTCGTCACCAACATCGTCATGTTCGACGTGGACTCCCGCAAGACCGCCGCTGCCGTTTGTGAAGAGCTCCGCGGCCACGGCGTCCTCGCCTCCGCCTTCGGCCCCCAAACCGTCCGCATGGTCACCCACTACGACGTAGACCGCGCCGCCATGGACCGCGCCGTAGCGGCCATGCAGGCCATTTTCTAAGCCTTCTTCGCGTCTGCGCCCCGGCCTTGTATACTCTCGGACCGTCCGTCGAATCTCCTCATCGAGGTCTACCCGTATGCGTCGAAAGCAAATCGTTGCCGCTCTTCTGGTACTCGCCGCCACACTCTGCGGTGCGGCTCTTTACGCCCGCCCGGGGGCTACCACGCCCCTCACCGCCGCGGATGCGCGCAAATTCCTCGACGATGCCCAGGCGCGGCTCTTCCCCCTGGTGACTGCCGGCCAGCGCGCCAACTGGGTTCAGCAGAACTTCATCACTGACGACACGGAAGCCCTCGCCGCGGACGCAAATCGCGACCTCACCGCCGCTACCGTCGACCTGGCGCTCGACGCCCAGAAATTCCGTGGCCTCGCGGTTGATGCCGACACCGCGCGACAGCTCGAGCTTCTGCGTCTCTCCATCGATTTCCCCGCGCCGCGCGATCCCAAACTCAACGAGGAACTCGCTAAGATCGCCGCATCCCTTCAGAGCGACTACGGCAAAGGCCGCTGGTGCCCGGATGGCCCGAAGGCCAAATGCCTCGCACTGGGCGAGATCGAGCACATCCTTACCACCAGCCACGACCCCAAGGAACTCGCCACCGCCTGGGCCGGTTGGCACGCCGTGGGCGCTCCGATGCGCGACCGCTTTGCTCGCCAGGTGGAAATCGCCAACCAGGGTGCGCGCGACCTCGGCTATCACGATCTAGGCGCCTACTGGCGCGCCAAGTACGACATGACCCCCGACGAATTCGCCCGCGAGCTCGATCGCCTGTGGACTCAGGTGCGCCCGCTCTACGAATCGCTGCACGCCTACGTTCGCGCCCGTCTCGCGCAGAAGTATGGCCAGGGCGTGGTCCCCGCCCATGGCCCCATTCCCGCCGACCTGCTCGGCAACATGTGGGCGCAGCAGTGGGGCAACATCTATCCCCTCGTCGCTCCGCAATCCTCCGATCCCGGCTTCGACCTCACTAAAATCCTCCAGGACCGCAAGACCGACGCCCGCGGCATGGTCCGTTACGGCGAGCATTTCTTCACCTCCCTCGGCTTCGCCCCGCTGCCGGAAAGCTTCTGGGAGCGCTCGCTCTTCACCAAGCCCGCCGACCGCGACGTCGTTTGCCACGCCAGCGCCTGGAGCATTGATTTCCGCGACGACCTGCGCATCAAGATGTGCATCGAGATCGACGCCGAGGACTTCCGCACCATCCATCACGAGCTCGGCCATAATTTTTACCAGCGCGCCTACAACCGGCTGCCGCTCCTCTATCAAGACAGCGCCAACGACGGTTTCCACGAAGCCATCGGCGACACCATCGCCCTGTCCGTCACCCCAGAATATCTAAAAAAGATCGGCCTGCTCGAAACGGTCCCGCCCGAATCAGCTGACATTGGCCTACTGCTCCGCCAGGCCCTGGACAAAGTTGCCTTTCTGCCATTCGGCCTGCTCGTGGACCAGTGGCGCTGGAAGGTGTTCTCCGGCGAAGTGGCTCCCGCGAACTACAACCAGGCCTGGTGGGAACTCCGCCAGAAGTATCAGGGCGTAGCCCCACCCCTCCCGCGCAGCGAGCAGGATTTCGATCCCGGCGCCAAGTACCACGTAGCCGCCGACGTTCCCTACGCGCGCTATTTCCTGGCCGCCGTTCTCCAATTTCAATTCCACCGCGCCCTCTGCCGCGAGGCAGGCAA
>DATFZR010000006.1:0-2105 GCA_035314265.1 Candidatus Acidiferrales bacterium | reverse complement strand
TGCGCAACAGTGCCAGAAACAACTGCAGGAAGCGGAGGGGCGGGTGGAAATCCTGCTGAAATCCGCCGACGGAAAACTTGCCGCGCAGCCGTTCCGTCCGCAGGGCGCCGAGGACGAAGAGGCGCCATGACGTTCCGCGCTTAGCCCCATGCCGCTGCCCGATTTCTTTGAAGCGGACCGCGCCGAGGTCGAGGCCGCGCTCGATTCCCTTCTCCCTGCTGAAACAGCCCCGCCGGCAGTGATCCACCAGGCGATGCGGTACAGCGTGTTTGCCGGGGGAAAGCGCGTCCGGCCGATCTTGTGTCTCGAGGCGGCGCGCATTTTCACGAATTTGCCGCGCGGCGTGCTGCCGGTGGCCTGCGCGTTCGAGTTCATTCACACCTATTCGCTGATCCACGACGATCTGCCCGCGCTGGACAACGACGATCTGCGGCGGGGACGCCCCACGTGCCACAAACAGTTCGGCGAGGCCATGGCGATTCTGGCGGGGGACGCTCTGCTGACGCGGGCTTTTGAGGTGCTGGCGCGCGCCGCGCTTCCGGCCGAACGGCGGGCGGAACTGGTGGGCGAGATTGCCGCGGCGGCGGGAACGGTGGACGGAATGGTGGGCGGGCAGGTGGCCGATCTGGAGGCCGGAGGGAAGCCGATTGATCCGGCGATGCTCGAATACATTCACCGGTCGAAGACGGCGGCGCTGATCCGCGCAGCGGTGGTGGCCGGAGCAATTGCCGGAGGCGCGGGCACGGCGGACGTGGAGCGGCTGCGGCGGTTTGGGGAGAACATCGGTCTGGCGTTCCAGGTGGTGGACGACATTCTGGACGTGGAGGAATCGTCGGCGACGCTGGGGAAGACGGCGGGGAAAGACGAATCGCAGAAGAAGGCGACGTATCCGGCGTTGTACGGCCTGGAGAAGTCGCGGGAGACGGCGCGAACGCTGGTGGAGCGGGCGCACGCGGATCTGGCGCCGTTTGGCGAGCGCGGGCGGCGATTGCGGGAACTGGCGGATTTTCTGGTGCAGCGCCGGGCGTAGAGAATAACGAAATTCGAAAAACGAAAATCGGGCAATCGAAAGCAAAGACCGGGAAGCGGCGGTTGGACCTGCTGCTGGTGGAGCGCGGGCTGGCGGAGTCGCGTCAACGCGCGCAGGCGTTGCTGATGGCTGGGCGGGTGCGTGTGGGGGGCGTTCCGGCGCAGAAGGGGGGGGCGCTGGTCTCCACGGACGCCTCTATTGAGATTATCGGAGACGAAACGCCGTATGCCAGCCGCGCGGGCGCGAAGCTGGCGGGGGCGCTGGAAGACCTGGGTGTGGACCCGGCGGGGCGGATTTGCCTGGACGTGGGTTGCTCGACGGGTGGCTTTACCGATTGCCTGCTGCAGCGCGGCGCGCGGCGGGTGTATGCCGTGGATGTGACCACGAGCCAGCTCGTGTGGAGACTGCGGCAGGATGCGCGGGTGATTCCGATTGAAAAGAATGCGCGCTACCTGGTTCCCGCGGACGTGCCGGAACCTGCGCAGTTGATGACCGCAGACCTGTCGTTCATTAGCCTTACAAAGGTGGTCCCGGCGCTGGCAGGCCTGGCGGCGCCAGGCGCAGACCTGCTGCTCATGGTGAAACCTCAGTTTGAGCTGGAACGCGGGGCCGTGGGCAAAGGCGGGATCGTGCGCGACGCGGCGCTGCACCGGCGGGCTGTGGACCAGGTGCGCGACGCTGCGGCGGCCGCGGGTCTGACGATGGCAGGCGAATGCGCGAGCCGGGTGCCCGGGGCCGAGGGAAACGTGGAATTCTTCCTGCACGCGCGGAAGCCGTTGTGAATCCGCCGGCGACCGTGAGGGCAGACGACGGGGTCAGCCGAGCTACCGTAGCAGGCGGCAACTCGATCTACTTCTGGGGCCGAGGACAGTTCAAAGCGAACTCAATCGTTGCTTGAAGTGTTTGGCTGGAAACATTGCTGGGGAAGCTCTGGCTGGCTTCAACGAATCCAGCAGCCTCCAGCCTCCGCTTCACTTCCCGAAAGGGCTGCGGGCTAAGCCGACCCAACCTCGACCTCAATCGTGCGGACCTTGGGCGGGCGCGTGGCTTGCGGGGGCTCGAAGTGCAGCTCGAG
>DATFZR010000005.1:0-2069 GCA_035314265.1 Candidatus Acidiferrales bacterium | reverse complement strand
CGAACCCTTGTGGAGATACTTCTGCGCAATCTCCGCCTGCTTCCCCCACACCACGATCTTGTGCCACTCCGTCCTCTTCTGCCGCTCGCCCGCGCGGTCCTTATACGTCTCGTCGGTCGCCATACTGAAGTTCGCCACAGCCTGCCCCGACGACGTAAACCGCACTTCCGGATCACGCCCCAACCGCCCCACCAGAATCGCTTTATTCACAGACATGGGAAACTCCTCGGCGCCAAACTATCACGCGCAGCAGCCAACACCAAATCGCCCTGTGGAAGGATCTAAAATGTTATGGAAGTAAGGGCCCCGGCCAGTCACCAGTCACGAATCACAACGAATCACCAGTCACCAAATCACTGCTTTCCCGCCGCAGCCAACTCATGCAGCTTCGCATTCGCCCGCCGCGCCTCTTCCGTCCCTGGATGCCGCCGCACCACCTCGCGCAGTTCCTTGATGCCGGCCGCCTGCTGCCCCATCTCCAGAAGCGCCATCCCCTTTTTCAGCCGCGCCGCCGCCAGCTTAAAGCTTCTCGGATAATCCAGCAGCACGCTGTCGTAAGAGGAGACTGCGTCGTGATACCGCCCCTGCGCGAAGTTCACTTCGCCCATGTAGAACTGCGCATTCCCCGCCAACTCCGTATCGGGGTAGTACCGCAAGTAGTCTCCAAACTCCTGCCGCGCCAGATCGTATTTCCCGGTGTCGAAGTCACGCCGTCCCGAAGCGTAAAGCACGTCCGCCGAAGGCGGCGGAAGCGCTGAGGGAGGCGCGCCTCCATTGCCCGCCCCAGGCGCAGGGCCGCCAGTGCTGCCCGGAGCACCCGCCCCGGCCGCAGGCTGCGGAGTCGCTGCTCCCGCGCCGCCGCCCAGTTTCGCGTCAATCCCTTGCAGCGTGTTCTGCGTGTCCGCCAGTTGCTGGTTCAGTTTCGCCATCCGCGATTTCAGTTCGTCCAGGTTGTCCACCAGCGCCTGCACCTGCGTGCCCATCGCGTCCAGGCGCGAGCCGGTATTGGCCTGCACCTGTTGCACCGTCTGCGAAAGCGCGCCCATGCTCGTGTTCATCCGGTTCACGCCGTCGAGCGACTGTTCCAGCAGCGTCTTCAGCACCGCATGTTTCTGCTCAACTGAGGTCTGCAGCGCGTTCTGCGAGTCAATCAGCCGCGATACATCCTGCTGCAGTTGGATCATTTCCCTCGAAGCCGCTCCCGCCGGGGCAGGGGAGTACATCACCCCGAAGCAGAATCCCAACGCCAGCACCATCACAAACAGCATCATCGATGATTTGCGCACAGCCGTCCTCCATGTCGTACCGCCGGCTTCTACCTGTCCTGACGAAGGAAGGAGCCGGCGTTTCTCTGTCCGCCCAGCGCCAGTGCGCGAGCCGTCCCGCGAAAAGAAACCCATGTCATCCCCGATCCCGGGCGCTCTTTGCCCGGGGTAAGGGGCCTGCTTCGTCTTTTCCCCCTACCGCGCCGAAACAAAATGCCCGCGCCGGTTCTGCTGCCAGCAACTCTCATCGTGCTCCGTGCAGAACGGCCGCTCTTTCCCGTAGCTCGTGGTGACCATCCGGTTCTCGGCAATCCCCAGCGAGGCCAGGAACCTCTTCGTCGCTTCCGCGCGCTCCGCTCCCAGCGCCAGGTTGTACTCCAGCGAGCCGCGCTCGTCGCAGTGTCCTTCGATGGACACCTTCGCCTCCGGATACCTGCGCAGGAACTCCGCCGTGCGCGCCAGCGCGTCGCGCGCATCCGCCCGGATGTCGTATTTGTCGTAATCAAAGAAGGCGTCGCGCACGTTCTGCGGGAACAGCTTGTCAAACGGCAGGTCCGGCGCCGATACATCGGACGTCTTTGCCGTCGGGCTCACCGTAATCCGCACGCTCGTGGCCGCATCGCCCCCCGGCCCGCTCGCCGTGATCGAATACGTGGTGGACGCGTCCGGCTGCACCTGCTTCGATCCTTCCGGCGCCACCGTCTCTCCGCCCAGCACCACCTTCGTCGCGTTCGTTGACGACCAGGTGAGCTGCGACGGCTGCCCCTGCTCGATGAACGTCGGCGCCGCCTGCAGCGTCACCGT
>DATFZR010000004.1:0-2058 GCA_035314265.1 Candidatus Acidiferrales bacterium | reverse complement strand
GATTTGCATTTGGCCGAAATTGGCATTCTTGCCCGGGAACGCGCAGGAAGGAGTTCCCGCCGGCACCGTTGCGGAAACGGGCAGGAAACCGCAGGGGAGACCTCCGGCGGAGGAATTGCCGGAGTCCAACCCGTTAGCCTGGTAGCTGCCCATGTTGGCTCCCGCCAGGATGGCGCAGTTGATGGCCGCGGCGGTGGTTCCGGGGCACCCGAAGCCCGCGTTGGTGACGCTGATTGCGTTCAGCGCGGAGGGCACGTTCAGGTTCGAAGCGTCGCCGACGTGGTTGGCGTCTTCCACCAGTATGTAGTGCAGGGCCACGTTGCGCACGTAGTCCAGGGAGAACACCGTGCCCGGCGCGATTTCGCGCTGGAAGCCGATGTTCGCCTGGAAGGAGTACGGGCTGACGTAGTCGGGCGAGAGCGGAGTGTCGCCGGTCACGTTGAGTCCTTCTGCGAGCGAGTTGGCGAGATAGACTCCGTTGGTTGCGGCTCCCGCCGCTTTTGTGGCTTGCTGGAACATGGTCTGCAGCGTAGCGATAGCGGAGGCCACGCCGGTGGCGCCAATGGGCTGGCCGCAAACCTGCGTGGCGATGTTCAGGCCGTTGACCGTGTTTACCACGGTGCCGTCAGGGAGGGTGAGGCCGGCGGGGCACACGGAAGCCGTGCCGAAGAAGAGGCCGGTGGGCAGGCGCGTGGGCCTGTCGAACAAGGTGTTGTTGAAGATTGCGTTTTCGTAATAAATGCCCACGCCGGCGCGGATCACGGTCTTGCCATTCTTCGTGGGGTCCCAGGCTACGCCGAGGTTGCCGCCAAAGTTGGCGTTCGGCTGGTTGACGGGTTTGCCCAGGCCGGGCTGGAGGGCGTCCAGAAGGTTTCCGGTGCAGCCCACCTGCGGCGCTGCCGAGCAGGGAACCGGCGGCAAATCAGCATCCGTGCGGCCCGTATCGCGGACCCACCGCACGCCGTAGTTGACCGTGAGATTCGGCTTGATCTTCCAGGTGTCGCCCGCATAGAGCTGCACGCGGTGATCCAACTGGCCGCCGCCGGGCAGGTTGAACGATGGCTTCTCC
Organism: Candidatus Acidiferrales bacterium; assembly: GCA_035314265.1. Lineage (GTDB taxonomy): Bacteria > Acidobacteriota > Terriglobia > Acidiferrales > UBA7541 > JOPF136. The sequence goes on along the minus strand of DATFZR010000004.1, from coordinate 989 downwards.
GTAAAGAAACCCTGGCCGTTGCCCAGCGAAATCAGGTCGAGAGAATAGTTCAGGGGATTCGTGGCGCCGCCGGGAAGGGCCGCGCAGGCCGCGTTGCATCCGCTTGAATTGTTGGCGATGCCCTGCAGAGCGATGAAGGCGGCAAAACCTCCGCCGACGATTCGATTGTAGCCGCCGCCATAGCGCAGGATGTGATTGCGGATGATCTTGCTGCCGTCGTACTTGATCTGGGTGTTTTGCTGGAATGTGCCCTGCGGCGCAAGAAAGTTGGCGCCGGAACAGAACGGGTCCAGCCCGGCCGTCAGGCAGAAGGGGTCGCCGCCGATGGCGATGGCGATATCCGGCGACGGATTGAACGCGCCGGAAGTAGCCACCGCGTCCACGATGGAATTGTGAAACTTGGACAAACCGAAGCGGATCGAGTGCGTGAACGATCCGGTATTGAAGTTCGTTCCCACGATATAGGAATGCTGGTAATCCACGTTCAGGAAGGGGTTGAAGGTGTTGGGAATAAAGGGGACGACGTCGCGGTTCTGCTCGTCGTTGAAGCGGAAGAAGAGGTTCCACCCCGGCTTAATCTGCCAATCCACCTTGCCGAGGAATTCCAAGTCGCGGAACAGCGCGCTGTAGCTGCTATCCAGCCCTCCGAAAGGCGAGGGGAGCGTAACGGCGGTTTGCTGGTCCTGGCGCGTGCGTTCAAAGTCGCCGAAGAAAAAGACCTTGTCCTTGAGGATCGGGCCGCCCAGGTCTGCGCCGTACTGGTGGCGCAGGAAGGGCACATCGGTGCCGGGCGATTGCTCCGCGGCCAGGTTGTTGTTGCGGCCGTACCAGAAGCCGTCGCCGTGCCAGGTATTCGTTCCCGAGCGCGTGGTCACGTTCACGGCGCCGGAGGAGGTGAGCTCGGTGGAAAGATCGAGCGAGGAGGAGCTCAACTGGAATTCATCGATGGCGCTGGCCGGAATGTTCGTCGTGGTGGTGCCCACGGTCTC
>DATFZR010000003.1:0-5271 GCA_035314265.1 Candidatus Acidiferrales bacterium | reverse complement strand
CAACCCCGTACCCACTAAATCAGGCCCCACCAAATCAAGCCATGTACAGCCCGCCGTTCACGTCGAGCGTGTGCCCGGTGATGTAGGCAGCTTCGTCGCTGGCCAGGAACGCGATGGCGGCGGCAACTTCGCGATCGGAGCCCATGCGGCCCAGCGGGATGCGCGCCAGCAGCGCGTCGCGGACGGGCTGTGAAAGCGGCTCCGTCATCGGCGAAACGATGAAGCCCGGCGCCACGGCGTTCACGGTGATGTTGCGCGAGGCGACCTCCACGGCGATGGCCTTGGTCAGCCCGATAAGCCCGGCCTTTGCCGCGACGTAATTGGCCTGCCCGGCGTTCCCCGTCTGCGCCACCACGGAGGAGACGTTGATGATGCGTCCCCACTTCTGCCGCAACATGATGCCCAGCGCCTGCTGGATGGCAATGTGCGCCGCGGTCAGGTTCACCTGCAAGACGGCGTCCCAGTCTTCCTGCTTCATGCGCAGCGCCAGGGTGTCGCGGGTAATGCCTGCATTGTTCACCAGGATGTGCAGGCCGCCGAACTTTGCGCGCACGGCTTCAAAGCCGGCTTTGATGCTTTCCGCGCGCGTTACGTCCATGGGAACGGCAAACGCCTCGCCGCCGGCCGCGGCAATCTCCGCGGCAACTTCGGCGAGTTTCGCTTCGTTGCGCGCGGCCATGGCCACGCGCGCTCCGGCCTGCGCCAGGGCCAGGGCGGTGGCGCGGCCAATGCCCTGGGACGCGCCGGTAACCAGTGCCGATTTTTCCTTCAGGCTGAACATTTTACCGAACGGGCTGGCCAGCGGCTAATCCGCGTCCGCGGCGGGCGTGCGCACCCGCGCCAGTTTTTCCACACCCGCTTGCAGGCTCTTTTCGTCTTCTACGTTGACGCACAGGACCGAGCGGTCGATTTGGCGGAGCAGCCCGCTGAGCACCTTCCCGGGGCCGACCTCGACGAACATATCCACGCCCAACTCGATGAGCGCGCGGATGGATTCCTCCCAGCGGACGGGCAGGGAAACCTGGCGGACGAGCGCTTCGCGTGCTTCATCGCCGTTTTCGACCACCTCGGCCCCCACGTTGGTCACCAGCGGAATCTTGAGCGGGCCGAACGCCGTGGCGCGCAGCACCTCTTCCAGGCGCTGCTGCGCGGGCACCATCAACTCACAATGGAACGGCGCGGAAACCGGCAGGATCACGGCGCGCTTTGCGCCGCTCTGCGAGGCAAATTCCACGGCCCGCTTGACGGCGCCGGAGTGGCCGGAAATCACCGTCTGTTCGGGAGAATTCAGATTGGCCGGGGAAACGATCTCGCCCTGGGCGGCGCGGCGGCAGGCCTCTTCCACCTGCGCGTGCGAGAGCCCCAGGATGGCGGCCATGGCGCCGACGCCCGCGGGAACAGCCTCCTGCATGAACTGGCCGCGGCGGCGCACCACGCGCAGGGCATCGGAGAAGTCCAGGCCGCCCGCGGCCACCAGCGCGGAATACTCGCCCAGGCTGTGCCCGGCCACGTAGGCCGGTGTAATGCCGGTTTCCGCGAGCGCCCGCAGCGCGGCAATAGACACGGCCACCATGGCCGGCTGTGTGTTTTCCGTGAGCTTCAGTTCTTCTTCCGTACCCTCAAAGCACATCCTGGAAATGGAAATGCCGAGGGCGCGGTCCGCCTCTTCGAAGACGGCGCGGCTCGCCGGGAATTTGTCGTAGAGTTCACGCCCCATTCCGGGGTATTGGGAGGCCTGTCCGGGGAACAAAAATGCGCAATGGATCATTGTAGGTTTTCGCGGTCAGTGAGCGGCGGTCTGGCGGACGGCAGGCGCGGCGCCGGCCAGTTCCGCCTCGATCTTTTCGTTCACGCGGGCGCGCGCGAGCTCCGCGGCCACGCGAATCGCGTTCTTGATGGCGTTGGGATTGGAGCGGCCGTGGCCGATGATGGTGACTCCGCGGACGCCGAGCAGCGGCGCCCCGCCGTATTCGGAATAATCGAGCGTGTCTTTGAAGCCTTTGAAAGCCGGGCGGGAGAGCAGCGCGCCCATCTTGGCGCGAATGTCCTTGTTGAGGGCGTCGCGCAGGGAATTGGTGAAGTAGGCCACCAGCCCTTCGCTGATCTTCAGCGCCACGTTGCCCACAAACCCGTCGCAAACGATCACGTCTGCGGTGCCCGAAAAGACTTCCCGGCCTTCCACATTGCCGACGAAATTCAGCGGCATCTTCTTCAGCCGGTTGTGCGCTTCACGGGTCAGCTCGTTGCCTTTCATTTCCTCTTCGCCGATCGAGAGCAGCGCCACCCGCGGGCGGCGCGTGCCGAAAATCAGGCGGTAGTAGATTTCGCCCATCACGGCGAACTGCTCGAGATGCGCGGCCTTGGAATCCACGTTGGCGCCCACGTCCAGCATCACCGAGACTTTTCCCTTTGACGTCGGAAACGGCGCCGCCAGGGCCGGCCGGTCCACGCCGCTGAGCGTGCCGAACGTGAAGTGAGCCACGGCCATCACCGCGCCTGTGTTTCCCGCGCTCACCAGGCCATCCGCATTCCCGTCGCGCACAAGCTTGGCGGCGGCGTGCAGGGAGCTTCCCTTTTTCTTCTTGTAGGCCTGCAACGGCGAGTCGGACATGGTGATGACTTCCGGCGCGTGCACCACCTCAATGGCCAGCCCGTCCACGGCATGGACGGCCAGCTCTTCCTTAAGGACGTCTTGCTGGCCCACCAGGAGTACACGCACGTCAAACTCGCGGGCGGCCAGAATCGCACCCGCCACTTCGGCGTGTGGGGCGTGGTCCCCTCCCATGGCGTCCAGTGCGATTGTGGTCATCTGGCGTGCTCGGGGAACGGATAAGCAAGCTGGAAGGTACGGTGGCTCAGGCCGTTGTGTCAACGACTTCGCGGTTCTTATAGTAGCCGCAGCGCTGGCATACCTGGTGGGGCAGCTTCCGCTCGTGGCAATTGGGGCACTCGGAGAGCGAAAGGGTGGTCAGGTGATCGTGAGCCCTGCGCGAATTCTTGCGCATCTTGGAGTGCCGGCGTTTGGGATTAGGCATACATACTCCTGCGTCGAGGTAATGGGAACACACGATTCTACCCGGTCCGGGCGAAGAACGCTAATTCTTCTTGGCGGCGGGCGGGGGAGTCTGCCCCCTGGGAATCAGGCGTCTGTGCGGGCGGCACAGGCGGGATCGTCTCTGCGACTACTGCTTTTTGGCCCAGATCTGCTTCACACGAGCGATCTGCGCAAGCCGCGGATCGATGGAATGCGTCTGGCAGTGGCAGTCCTCGTGGTTCAAATTGGCCCCGCACTGCGGGCACAGGCCGCGGCAATCGCTGCGGCAAATGGCCTTCATGGGGATGGCCAGGTTCACCTGCTCGGCCAGGGCATCGGCAAGAAAGAAGCCGGTGCCCTCGAAAAAGGCGACCTCCGCTTCCTCATCGTCCAACTGCACGTCATCTTCGGCCCTGATGCTGTCCATGGGCCGGTAGAGGAGGTCGAATTCGCGGCTGATCTCCTCCGTGACAGGGTCCAGGCACCGCGCGCACACCAATTCCACGCGGGTGTGCAGTTCGCCCGTAAGGCGAATCTGCCCATCCACCAGCTCGGCAGTCGCCCGGACCTCCAGCATGTCGGACTGCTGGAACTCCTCGGAGTGATAGTCGATGGTGCCGGGCGGATAAAACTTGTGGATGCGGAGCTTCCTGACCGCCAATTCCTTGACGTCGAGGAACATTGCTCGAAGCCGCCCTTCTCTCGCTTCGTGCAGCGAAAGCTCATTATAGGCCTGCCGATAAATGAGTCAAATCAAACGGCCATGGACGCGACGAAAGGGATACTGCGAAGACCGGGAAACAAAAACCGAAAAACGAAAAGCGGACATCGGCGGGCACGCCCGTCAATGGTCCGCGGGCAGCACGCGGCGGCGTTCCTGCTCGAAGAAGCGGTCGGTCATCCCCGCAATGTAGTCGCAGACCACGCGGTGCCGCGGCTGCTGTTCCGCCAGGGCGGCGTGGAGAGGGGGCATCTGGTCCGGATGCTCGCAAAAGTGCCGGAAGAGGGCCTCGAGGCCGGCAACGCTGCGTTCGCGCTCCTCCACCAGATCGGAATGATTGTAGAGCCGCTCGTGGAGAAACGCTTTCAGCCCGGAGGCCCACGATGCCGCGTCGTCCGAGAAGCCGGCGAGCGAGACCGGAAGCCGGCGCACGTCCTCCAGGCTGCGCGGCGCGTGCGCCGCGATATTTCGCGTGGTGGTGGAGATCAGATCCGTAGCGAGATGATCGAAGACGCGCTTGATGGTTTCCAGCAGCTTCAGCTTGACCCGCGCGGCCGGGTACTGGCGGTCAATCTCCCGGTAGATGTCGCCCAGCCGCGGCGCTTCTTCCACGATCCGTTCGAGCGGCAGGAGCTTCGATTCCCAGCCGTCGTCAATGTCCGCGGTGTTGTAGGCGATTTCGTCCACCAGGTCAATCAACTGGGCTTCCAGGGGAGGCCGCTGGTCGAGACCGTATTCCGCAAATTCAGGAAACTCAGCGGGCGACCATTCGCGCGAGTGCTTCAGGATTCCCTCGCGCAGCTCGAAGGTGAGGTTCAATCCGGGGAAATCGAGATAGAGCTGCTCGAACTGCTCGACGATGTGCAGCGCGTGCAGGTTGTGGTCGAAACGATCGCCGTGCGCCCGCATCAACTGGTCGAGCTTGGCTTCCCCGGCGTGGCCAAAGGGCGGATGCCCGATATCATGGGCGAGGGCCAGCGTCTCGGCGAGGTCGGTATTCAAATCGAGGGCGCCCGCGACGGTGCGTGCCAGCAGCGCGACCTCCAGCGTGTGGGTCAGCCGGCTGCGGAAATGGTCGGAGAAGCGCACGGTGAACACCTGCGTCTTCTCCTGCAGGCGCCGGAAGGCGCGCGCGTGGATGATGCGGTCGCGGTCGCGTGCGAAATCGTTTCGATAGGGATGCCCGGGCTCGGCGAAGCGCCGGCCGCGGGTGCGGCTGGCGTCCATGGCGTAGGGAGCGAGGGTCATGCTGTGGCTTCCGAGGCGATGGGCTCCGTCGCTCGCACCTGGCGCGAAGTGCTTCCGCGCCCGCTCCTAGGAAACCGGGCCGATTTCCGCGAGACGCTGGTCAGCTTCATCCGCCAGCGGCGAATCCGGGAATTCCTTTTTGATTTGCTCGTAGATCTTGGCGGCTTCGGCCGGCTTGGTTTTCCGGTAGAGCTGGGCCAGGGCCAGCTCCGCGCGCGCACGGGGCACGAGCGAGGTGGGGTGGTCCATAAGCCCCGAGAGAATCTTT
>DATFZR010000002.1:0-3554 GCA_035314265.1 Candidatus Acidiferrales bacterium | reverse complement strand
CGTCGCCCGCGCTCAGGTGCGCGATCAGCGTGCTGGAAATCGCCGCCATCCCCGACGCGGTGACGATGGCCGCTTCGCCCCCCTCCAGCTCCGCCAGTTTCTTCTCCACCACCGTCAGCGTGGGATTTCCGTACCGCGTGTAGATGTAGGCCTTGCTCTTTCCCTCCGCCCACAGCTTCATCTCCGCCGTATTCCGGAAGGTGAAGTTCGACGTCCGCGAGATGGGCAATCCCACTGCGACGCCCACGCCGTGCCGCTCGAGCCCGGTATGAATCGCCACAGTCGCAGGCTTCCACGCGTTGTGCGTATGCTTCATTGTTCTTCCTTCCTTGGGTGGACGAGTGAGAAAGCAGAAGACTACAGAGAGGGGCCGCCTGCCGCCACGGCCATTTTGGGTGCAGGGGCGCTGCTTGCCGCGCCCTCTTTCTTCCGGTACTTGTCCTGCATGCGCGCCGGCGCCGTGCCTACTCTTCCTCTTCCTCCGCCGGGGTGCCGCGTTCCTTCTTCGCCAGATCAATAATCTTCTGCGCCTGCTCGCCCGGCACGTAATCGTAGTGCGAAAACTCCATGGTATAGCTCGCCCGCCCCTGGGTCAGCGCGGTGAGCGTGTTCGCATAGCTCAGCAGCTCGGCCAGAGGCGCCTGCCCCTTTACGATCACATTCGCGCCGCGCGTTTCATTCCCGCTCACGCGCCCGCGCCGGCTGGAAAGGTCGCCCACGATGTCGCCCAGAAACTGCTCCGGCGCGTACACCTCGATGTTCATCACGGGCTCGAGCAGCGACGGCCGCGCGCCCTTCATGCACTCCTTGAAGGCCAGCGACCCCGCGATTTTGAAGGCCATTTCCGACGAGTCCACGTCGTGATACTTCCCGTCGTAGACCACGGCGCGAAAATCCGTCATCGGAAATCCGGCCAGGAACCCGCGCTCGGCCGAATCGCGCAGGCCCTTCTCCACCGCGGGAATGAAGTTGCGCGGAATGGCCCCGCCGAAAATGTCGTCCACGAACTCGACGCCCGTGCCGCGCGGCAGCGGCTCCACGCGGATGCGGCAGACGCCAAACTGCCCGCGCCCTCCCGTCTGCTTCTTGTGTTTCCCTTCGGCGTCGGCCTTGCCGCGGATGGTTTCCCGGTAGGCCACCTTGGGCGGCTTGAGCGTCAGGTCCACGTGGTAACGGTTGTGCAGCTTGGAGACCACCACCTCGATGTGCTTCTGCCCCGCGCCGCTCAGCAGGAATTCCTTGGTCTGCGGGTCGCGCGAAAAGCGCAGCGCCTGGTCTTCTTCCAGCAGCCGGTGGATGGACGACCCGATCTTGTCTTCGTCGGCCCGCGTCTTCGGTTCCACGGCAAACGTGATGGAAGGCTCCGGGAGACGCGCCGCGCGATAGTAGAGCGGCGACGCTTTGTCGCCCAGCGTGTCGCCGGTGAACGTGTCTTTCAGCTTGGCCACCGCTCCCAGGTCTCCAGCGTGCAGCTCCGGCACGGCCGCGGCCGCCTTCCCCTGCATGATTTGCAGGTGCTGGAAGCGCTCCGGCGCGTTGTGCACAAAATTCTGGAGCGTCGCGTCGTTCTTCACCACGCCCGAAATCACCTTGAAAAAACTGATGCGCCCCGCAAAATTGTCCACCACCGTCTTGTAGACGAATACGGACAAGGGCGCGCTGTCCGCCGTCTTGCGCTCCACCTCGTTGCCCTTGCCGCCGAGCTCGCTCGTGCCCTTCACGCTCCCGTGATAGAGCGGCGACGGCATCATCCCGGCGATAAAGCTCAGGATGGCCTCGCTCCCGGCGTTGTGCAGCGCGGAGCTCACCATCACCGGAAAGACCTTCTCCGCCATGATGGCCTGGTGCAATCCCTCACGCAGGTCCGCCTCCGGCAGCGTGCCCTTGTCGAAGAATTCCTCCATCAGCGCGTCGTCGCCCTCGGCAATCATCTCGACGAGCTTGGCGTGCGCCGCATCCGCCGTCGGCACCATGTCCGCAGGGATATCCTCGATCTTGGCCTTGCCGTCCCCGTCCGGCACGTACACGTGCGCCTTCATGGTCACCAGGTCCACCAGACCGCGGAAGCCCTTCTCCTGGCCGATGGGCAGGTGGATCGGCACGATCTTCCGTCCAAAGGCCTGTTCGAGCGAGGTGAGAGCGCGCGCGAAGTCCGCGTGTTCCCGGTCCATCCAGTTGATCACGAAGGCGCGCGGGATGTCGTATTCCGTCGCGTAGTCCCACACCTTTTCCGTCACCACTTGCACGCCTGCCGCCGCGTCCACCAGGATCAGCGCAGAATCCGCCGCAATCATCGAGGCCTTCGCCTCGGTAACGAACGTGGAATCGCCCGGCGTGTCCAGCAGGTTGATCTTCGTGTTCTCCCACTCGGCGTAGGCGACACCCGTGGAAATCGAAATCTTCCTGCTGATCTCCTCGTCGTCCCAGTCCGTCACCGTGTTTCCTTCGATGACCCTGGTGAGTATCGGCGTCATTCCGGCGGTATGCAGCAGCGCCGAGGTGAGTTGGGTTTTTCCGGTGTGGATGTGGCCGAGGACGGCCACGTTGCGGATGGCTTCACCGGCATAGGCTTTCATAGGTTTCCCCTGTGTGCTGCCGAGGGGCGGGATGCTAGCACAACGCGGCGAGGGCGTGCTAGCTGGGGAGGGAAGTGGGGGAAGTGGCCGGTGACCAGTGACCGGTGGCCAGTGACAGTCCCGAAGGGCCGGGGCCCGTGGCCGGCGCTCACCAGGTTGGGTTGTGCGCCCGGGGCAACAGGGTTTTAAGCGACGCGGTTTTCGTCCTCGTGGGTAGGGGCTGCCCTGCGACTCGGGGCCTCGCTAGCGGGCCGCATCCTGGGCGGATGCTGAGGGGAGGAGGCTGGTTGGGCGGCGAGTGGCGAGCGGTCACTCATTTTGTACCGCCGTCCCGAAGCCTCGGGATCCAGCCGGCGTTCCGACACGCGAGTGGTCGCCAATTCCAAAGCGCTTGCGATAGTCTCCCGGTGAGAGTCCGACAATCCGATTGAAGATCTTTCGAAAGGCACCCTGATCCTCGTAACCAACCATCCAGGCGATCTCGTTGATTGAGTGCGTTGAGAATTCGAGTGCCTCGCGCGCCTTGCCCATGCGCACATGCTGCACATATTCGTTCGGTTTCAGCCCTGTTGCCTTGCGGAAACGGCGGAGAAATGTCCGCTCCCCCAGCTTTGCGCGAGCCGCCATTGCGTCCACTGTCACACGCTTGGCATAGTGGAGTTGCACCCAGTGCTGAACCTGTAGCGCAGCCGCATCGCCGTGTTCCAACCTCGGAGTGAAGGGCGAATAAAAACGCTGCTCGCGACCAGCGGCATCAACGAGAAAGAAGTGTGCGGTGGCCAGCATAACGGTGGGGCCAATCCACCTTTGGATCAGCTGGAGTCCGAGATCAACCCACGCCATAAGGCCGCCCGCCGTGATGATGTCTCCGTCGTTGATCATGAGCTTATCCGCGTTGACGCGAATCTCCGGAAACAATTGAGTCAATCGGTCTGCGTGAACCCAGTGAGTCGTAGCCGAGCGCCCGTTCAGCAGTCC
>DATFZR010000001.1:0-4813 GCA_035314265.1 Candidatus Acidiferrales bacterium | reverse complement strand
CGGATCTCGTGATTCTGGACCTGATGCTCCCCAAGCTTCCCGGCCTGGAGGTTTGCCGCGAGATTCGCCGCGACCAGGCGCTCAACCGGCTGCCTATCCTGATGCTTACTGCGCGCGGCGAAGAGGCGGATCGCGTGGTGGGCCTCGAAATGGGCGCCGACGACTACGTCACCAAGCCCTTCAGCCCCCGTGAGCTCGTGGCGCGCGTAAAGGCCCTGCTGCGCCGCACAGAGCCCACCAGCGACGCGGAGAAGGCCCTGGAGATTCGCGGCCTGCATATCGATCCCGCCTCCTACCGCGTGGCGCGCGGCGGAAAGCCGGTGGCGCTCAGCACTCTGGAATTCCGGCTGCTCTACTACCTGGCGCGGCGGCCCGACCGCGTGTTCTCCCGCGACCAGTTGCTCGACGCCGTATGGGGCACGGACCGCTTCGTTACCCCGCGCAGCGTGGACGTGTACGTCCGCCGCCTGCGCGAGAAGATCGAAGTAGACCCCGAAAAACCTCTGTACTTGAAGACCGTGCGCGGCGCGGGCTATATTTTTGACGCGCGTGGCGAATAACCTCCTCCTCTGGATCCTCGGCCCGTCCCTGCTGCTCGCCGCAGCGGTGTTCCTGCTGCGCGCGACCTCCCAACGCTTCCGCCGCCGCACCGCGGTGCTGGCGCGCGCGCTGCGCGGCATGGCCGCCGGCGACTTTGCTCCGCCTGAGCCGGCTTTGTTCCACGGCGACCTGGGCGACGTGGCCCGCGCGCTTGCCGAGGCCAGCGCCGGCCTCTCCACCACCTTCCAGCGCCTCACCAGCGAACGCGACTTCTCCGCCGCCGTGCTCACCAGCATGACGGAAGGCGTGGCCGTAGTGGACGGCCGCGAGCGCATCCTCTTTGCCAACCACGCCTTCGGAGAAGCCGTGGGTGTGGCGGACGAGTGCAGCGGCCTGCCCCTGCTCGAAGTTGTGCGCCATTCCAGCCTGATTGAAGCCGTGCGCTCCGCCCTGGCCAGCGCGGAGATGGTGCGCGCGGAAGTTGAATTCGGCACCGTGCGGCCGCGAACCTTCGCGTTCACGGCCGCTCCCGTAACCGCAGACGCGGCGGGCGGCGGAGTGAGCGGCGCCGTGCTGGTGCTGCACGACGTCACCGAGATCCGCCGGCTCGAACGTGTGCGCCGCGACTTCGTCGCCAACGTCTCCCACGAACTGCGCACCCCGCTCACCACCATCCAGGGATTCGCGGAAACGCTGCTGGGCGGCGCGCTCGACGACCCCAAGGCCCGCCGCAAATTCCTTGAAATCATCCGCGACCACGCCGCGCGCCTCGGCCGGCTTACCGACGACCTGCTCAAGCTTTCCGCCATTGAAGGCGGCAGCATGACCTTCCGCATGGAGCCCGTGCACGTCTCGCAGCTCATCGGCCATTGCGTCGAGGCGGTTTCCCTGAAGGCGGAAGCCCGCGGCCTGGAAATTATCCAGGATAGCGCGGCAGACACGCTGCCCCAGGTGCGCGGCGATTCCCTGCGCCTGGAAGAGGTGCTGAAGAACCTGCTGGAGAACGCCATCCAATACACGCCGTCCCCCGGCAGCATTCGGATTACGGCGGCCCTGGACGGCGAGAACGCGGTCCTTTGTGTGGAAGACACGGGCATCGGCATCCCCAGCACGGACCAGCAGCGCATCTTCGAGCGTTTCTACCGCGTGGACGTGGCGCGCTCCCGCGAAGCCGGCGGCACGGGTCTGGGCCTGGCCATCGCCAAGCACATCGTGGAAGCCCACGAAGGCCGGCTGTGGGTGGAAAGCGAGCTGGGCAAGGGGTCGCGCTTCTACGTAGCCCTTCCACTCTGGCACGCCGAGCCGGAACCCGCCGCGCAACCCGCAGCCCCGCGTTCCGCCGCGTAACCGGGTGGCGCCGCCAGGTACCCCGCGAACGCGGGTGGTCACGCGGAAGAGAGCCGGCTGCGAGCCGCCGTTTACCCACGGGCGGCCACCCTTCCATTCAAACAGAATTCACATTCGCCCAATGTCCAGGTAACGGTCCCCCTGTACAACGGTGATCGAGCATTACGGCGGTCCTGATGGCCAAATGGGGACCGTCGGCCTCACCACACCTCTGGCCTCTCGGTAGCGGGCCGACGCTCCCCTGGCGTTGGCCCTTTTTATTTCCTCCCCACGTTCCACCTTCTCGCGTGTAGCGTCGTCTGCTTCCAGCCGTTTGTTTTCCCGCACAGGATTGCCACCGCTGAGCAAACGGTAGGCCGGGGCCGCCGCCACGAAAGCAAAAAGGGCAGCCTGCCGAGGCAAGCTGCCCTTTCTTTGCTGCGGCCGTGGTTGCGGCCGTTTGGCGCCGCAGAATCTCTACGGCAGGTAATAACGGAACGACGTGAAGAACATGTTGTCGTTCGTGTGCGGGTGGAACTGCGTCGAGGTCGCGGTCGGCGTGCCGGTCGTTCCGGACCAGGCGTTGAGCGACACGTAGGAATACTGGAGGCCCCATTGCACCCGGCCCCTGTCGCCCTGATAGAGTCTGTGCCAGAAACCGATGGTTCCCTCGATCACGTTGCGGGGATCGGCGGTGCAACTCCCCGCGGTTTGCGGGAGGCCGGCCGTGCCGTTGGGAAGCACTTCGATCGGCGCGTTGCAGCCCGAGTTGTTGAGCGTCGGAGAGCCGTAGCCGACTCCCGTGCTGAACGTAGCCCCAGTGGCCAGCCCAGGTACAGGAGCGTTCGGGCTGAAGGCCGTCAGGTAGGCCGCGCGTGAGTCGTACTCGCCGCCGATGTACGCGTAAATGTCCAGTTTCGGCGTGGTGTGCCATTCGAGTGTGCCCAACGCCTGCCCGCCACGAATCGGCGCCAGGGTTCCATTCGGCCGCACAGTCGAGTCGGCAAGTCCGATCGTGCCGTAGCGGCCGACACCGTCGCCGTAGAGGCCATGGAAGCCGACGTCGAGCTTCTTGTGGAGTACGGGCACGCGCGCGTTGAAGATGCCGAAGCCGCCGGTGCGCGAATCGTTGGACGCCCCGATACCCGAGTTGGCCACGATCGCAGTGTCCACCGGGCAGGGTAGAGCCGCCGTTACGCCCACGGCGCACGGGTACGTGCGGTCGCGGAAAATGCGGATCACGCCGGCCAGTTCAAAGTGCCCCCATCCGGGGTCCAGCGCGCCCTTGAGAATGAAATCGGGTGCGGGATTCACAGTGTAGTTCTGCGAGGCCGCCACCTGTGGGTTGGCCGTGCTCACGGAAGTGATGGGATCGAACAAGCCGGCGGTGTTGCCGGGCGCCTGCGCGACGAAGTTGAGGTTCCCGCCGTGCTGGGTAAGCCTATCCTGCGAGCCTTCGACGGAGAACCCGAGGGAGAGCTTCTTATCGAAAAACCTGTCAACGACGCGGAAGCCATACTGCCGCGCCCAACTGAAGCCGGCCGTGTACTGCGCGTCGATCGTCATCGGCGTGTTTGCGTTTTCGGCGCCGGAGGCCAAGCGGTTCTCGAGGCCGTTCTTCGTCTCGGTCATCAGGCTCCACATCTGCCCGCCAGAGAAGAACACGCCGCTGTCGAACCACGCGGAACCCCAAAACTGCCGCTGGCGGAAGGTGTAACTGTTGCTCTCGTTGTCGTTGGAGGTGGTGCCCGCCGAGAGGAAGTCACCCTCGAAGTAGCCGCCGATTTTCACCGAGGCCAGTTTTCCGTCGAGCTTCAACTGAATGCGGGACTGGCGTCCGCTGGCGTTGAACTCCGAGATGTGGGCCAGGTTGCTGGCGGAATACGGTATGGAAGTGAACGCGGTGTTCACGTCCGACTGGGTGGACCGGTTGCGGTACACCGTTTCTGCCGCGGTGAACCCGCCGGGCGTGATCGTGATGCCCTTGAAGTGAATCGCCAGAGGCGAATCGGTCTTCTTGTCCTGGCCGCCTCCGGTGTATCCGGAGCCGTCCGCGTCTGCCGCCACCGCAGCGGTTGCGGCCGGGACTGCAGCCGAGACCGCCGCCGTTACGGCTTCCTCTTTCACGCTGCCCATCTTCGCCTTCATCTCCGCCAATTCACGCCGCTGTGCTTCGAGTTCCGCCGCCTGCGCGCGAAGAAGCGAGCGCATTTCGGCAAGTTCACTCTCCACAGCCGGCGTTGTGGCAGTAGCTCCCGCCTTCGGAGCGTCCGGCAGGGTTGCTGCCGGAGTGGCTGCCGCTTTGTCTGTGCTGGGCGGTGGTACGGCGTCGCCCGGCCCCCCCGAAGCCCAGACGGCAGTAACTGCCGTGAGGCCCAGGACAATCATCGGAAGTGCAAGTTTTCGCATTCCCCCTCCTAAGAGAGAATTCACTGCCGGGTTTTTGGGATTCGTTTTCGTACTTCGTGCTCGAGCGACGGCCGCGTTTCCAGCCCACCCCGGTCATGGCCCCTAAGCCGCAGACACAAAAGGAGCACGAAGAAGGCAAACTAGTTGGCAGCCGTGAAGGGCATGTGAGAGGTTTATGAATACTTTGTTACAAACGCCCCGCTGCGTTTTTTTCGCTCCTACGTTGTGATTCCTTCGATCGCCCCGGGGCGCGCGTCCCCCGCACGGCTCGATGCCGGGTGGCGCCTGCCCCGCGGGTGCTACAGGCATATTAATTCGTATTGATTTATTGATTTTAATCGTATAAAACCTGACGGGCCGGAGGCGCCCGGCGCGGGAGAAACCGTGATTCCTGTTCTCCTGCGTCCTGCCGGGATCTCCTCCGGGGTCTCCTACTCCACGGAGGCAAGGGATCACGGCGGGCTTGCGCTGCGCTCTACTTCAGACCCCCCCTAAAGCGCGGGCCCGCCCCGTGTTCCCCCGTTTTCTTTACGGAATC